>CBJMYK010000001.1:0-20199 GCA_966433795.1 uncultured Thiobacillus sp.
TGTCGGCGCTGAACGGCACCTCCGCGCAGCGCCTGGTGCGCCAGATCTGCAGCCACTGTTCCGAAGCCCAGGCGCCGAGCCCCGAACTGCTCGCCGAGTCGCGGCTGACGGCCGACGACGTCGCGGGATTTTCGTTCCGCATCGGCCGCGGTTGCGAGCATTGCCACGGGTCGGGCTACAGGGGACGTATCGCGATTGCAGAGATTCTGCTGCTCAACGACGAGTTGCGCGAACTCATCCTCGGCCGCGCGCCGATACGGCAGCTGAAGGAAGCAGCACGCCGGAACGGCATCCGTTTCCTGCGCGAGGCCGCGCTCGAGCTCGTGCGCACCGGACAAAGCACCTTACAGGAAGTAAACCGTGTCACTTTTGTCGCCTGACGCGCTGTACGTCTCGCTCGCGCCCGACCGCATCGGGATCATGCGCATGCGTCGCGGCCTGGGCGCGCGCGTGCTCGCGCAGGAATCGATCGCGGTGGAGTCACCCGGCGCGGTCGAGCCCTGGCGTCCCGCCCTCGACATGATGGCCCGTACCGTTGCGCAGGAGCAGTGGAAGGGCGCGCGGGCCCACGTCCTGCTCTCCAATGGTTTCGCGCGTTACCGGCTGGTTCCATGGAGCACGGGCCTGCGCGATCGGCACGAACAGGAGGCGCTGGTCCGCCACAGCTTCGCGCAAGTCCACGGCGAGCGCGTCGACCAGTGGGATCTGCGCTGGAGCGCTGGCGGGGCGTCGCAGCCGACCGTCGCCTGCGCGATCGACCAGGGCCTGCTCGAAGGTCTGCGCGCCGTCGCCGAGTCGGCGAGAATCCGCCTGGTATCGACCCAGCCCTATCTGGTGTCGGCGTTCAACCTGTGGCGCAATCAATTGCGGGAACAAACGGCATGGCTGGTGCTTGCCGAACGCAAGCAGATCAGCGTCGCGCTGCTGGAGGAGGGCGCGTGGAAGCACATCGCGGTTCGCGCGTTGCCCGGCCACCTGGACGAGACGCTGCCGGTCGTGCTCGATCAGGAGAGCTTTGCCGCGCAGCGACCCGGACTTGCCGCGCAGGTCTATCTTCATGCACCCGCCTGGCCCGGTCCACGTTCTTGTCACGAGGCGTGGCCGGTGCGTGAACTGACGCTCGCCGAGGGTGCGCGTTCCGCGCGCGGCCGCCACGCGGCGCACGCGTTGTCGCTGCTCGGAGACAAGGATGCGTGAGCTCGATATCGATTTCGAAAACGCGCACCCAGCGCCGGGCGGCTGGTCTATCCCGCTGTTGCTGGCATCGCTGACGCTGCTCGCCGTGGTGGGCGCCGCCTATCGCGACACGCGTGCTCAGCTCGAATACTGGAACGATGAAGTTGCGCGACTTCGGAGCGACGGCATACAGGCCCAGCCGGCTGCGTCCGCGCCGCGCGGCCCTGGCAAAGGAGCCGAGGCGGAACTCAAGCGCGCGCACGAGATCGTCAAGCAGCTCGCCTTGCCCTGGGGCCCGTTATTCCAGGCGATCGAGGCCGCGACCCCGCCGGACATCGCCCTGCTCGGAATCGAGCCGAACGCGCAGCAACACAGCGTGAGGCTGACAGGCGAGGGCAAGGACATCCATGCGGTCCTGGCGTTCGTCCAGCAGCTCGAACGCCAGGCGCTACTCCGCGACGTGTATCTGCTCGACCACGGCACGCCCGACGCCGGCCCGCAACGGCCGGCGCGGTTCGTCGTCGAGGCGACCTGGAGCACCGGGCCATGACGGCGGCGCGCTCGATGTTTCGGGCCGTGGAGCAACGTCTCGGCCGCGTCGGCCTCGGCGCGCTGCTCGTGCTCGCCGCGGCCGCGGCGGTCTATCTGCTGACGGTGCGGCCGCTGCAGTCGGAGGTCGCGAGTCTGCAGGCGGAGGCTCGCCGCCTGCAGACGGAGGCGCAACGGTTCCGGCGCGCGAATGCGCGTACATCGACCGGTCCGGTGCAGCAGTTGCAGACATTCTACGGGGTGATCCCCGACGCGAGCGAGGCGCCGGTCCTATTGAACGAGATCTTCGGCACCGCCGCGCGCGCCGGCATCAAGGTCGATGCGAGCCATTACCGTGTCGCCGAGGACAAGGACAAACGGCTTACCCGCTACGAAATCACGCTCCCGGTAAAAGGCTCGTACGTCCAGGTACGCACCTTTGTTGCCTTCGTCATGACCTATGTGCCAAGCCTGTCGCTCGATTCGCTCGCGATCCGCAAAGACAAGATCGACGAGGACGAGGTCAAGGCAGAGATCAAGATGAGCTTGTATCTGGAGCGCGCATGAAGGCCCTGTCCCCCCGTACGAGACGGGTTGCCCTCGGACTCGCCCTCGTGGCGACGCTCGCCGCGACGGCGTGGGTCGGCCAACCCGAGGAGGACGCGGGCGGCGCGGTCGAGCCGGTGGTGACGCGGCCTCCGCTGCGGCCGGGCGCGCAGCCGGCGCCAGGCGCGTCCAGCGAAGCGATCACGCTAACCCGGCTCAAGCGCGAGATCTCTGCCGCGCCGATGCGCGACCTCTTCGCCAGCAAATCCTGGTACGTGCCGCCGCCCCCGCCCAAGTATGTCGCGCCGCCGCCCCCGCCGCCGGCGCCGCCCCCGGCGCCACCGCCGCTGCCCTTCGTCTATCTGGGCAAGATCCTCGACAGCGGCGAAATAACCGTTTTTGTGGCTTTCAACGGCCGCAACATCGCAGTCAAGGCCAACGAGGTGATCGAGTCGACCTACCGGGTCGACGCCATCGATCCGCGCAGCATGGTGCTGACCTACCTCCCGTTGGATATGAAGCAAACGCTCTCCCTGGGAGAAAGAAATTGAATTCGAAGCACCTTATTCTTAGCCTCGTCTGTGTCGTCGGTCTTTCCGGTTGCGCGGCCGACCGAGCCTTCACTAAAGGCAAGAACATGCTCGAGCAGGGCAAGACCGAGGCGGGCTTGCATCAGCTCGAAACGGCCGCCCGCATCGATCCGAAGAACAAGGAATACCGGATCTATCTCGCACGTCAACGCGAGGACTCGATCAACGCGCTGCTCGCCAAGGCCGAGCAGGCGCACAGGACGGGGGAACTGGACGTCGCGGAGAAAGCGTTCGGCCGCGTCCTCGCGCTGGACGTGGAAAACCGTCGCGGCCAAGCCGGACTCGACGCGGTGGCGATGGACAGAAAGCATCGCCTGCTATTGGCCGAAGCGCAGGCGCTGACCGTGCAGGGAGATACCGCGGCTGCGACCGCGAAGCTCGACCGCGTCCTTGCCGACAACCCGCGCAGCGCCGAGGGCCGTACGCTCAAGGCGCGGCTCCACGCGCTGGCGGCGCAGAAGCGATCGGAGTCGCCGGCACTGCAATCGGTTTTCAAGAAGCCGATCACGCTGGAATTCCGCAACGCCGACCTGAAGGCGATTTTTGAAGTCATCTCGCGCAGCGCCGGCATCAATTTCATCTTCGACAAGGACGTGCGCCAGGATCTGGTCGCGAGCATTTTCGTCAGGAATACGCGCATCGAGAGCGCCATCGACTTTCTGCTGATGACGAACCAGCTGGCGAAGAAAGTGCTCAACGAGAATACGGTGCTCGTCTATCCCAATATTCCGGCGAAGACCCGCGACTACCAGGATTTGCGGGCCAAGACCTTTTACCTCGCGAGCATGGACGCCAAGCAGGCGCTCAATATCGTGAAGACGATCGTCAAGACGCGCGACGTGGTGATCGACGAGAAGCTCAACACGCTCGTGATGCGCGATACGCCCGAAGCCATCCTGTTGGCCGAAAAGGTGCTCGGGACGCAGGATCTGGCCGAGTCCGAGGTGCTGCTCGAAGTGGAGGTGCTCGAGGTCAGTCGCAGCCGGCTCAGCGACATCGGCATCAATCCGCCGACCGAGGCGAGCTTTCGCACGCTCGGAGCCGGTGGCGCGCCGAGCACGACGCTCGCCGATCTCAAGAACCTCAATTCCGGCCTGATCGGCGTGTCGTCGTTGAGCGCGAGTGTCCGGGCGAAGATGGACAATGGCGATACGAATCTGCTCGCGAACCCGCGCATACGGGTCAAGAACCGCGAAAAGGCCAAGGTACACATCGGCGAGCGCGTGCCCATCATCACCACGACCGTGACCTCGGCAGGCACCACGAGCTTCCTTCCGGAAACGGTCAACTATCTCGACGTCGGCATCAAGTTCGAGGTCGAACCGCTGATTTCCCTGAACGACGAAGTGACGATCAAGGTGGCGCTCGAGGTCAGCAGCCTGGGGCAGAAGAGCGTGACGAAAAGCGGCAGCGAAGTCTACCGGGTCGGCACCCGCAATGCGTCGACGACGCTCGCGCTGCGCGACGGCGAAACCCAGGCGCTAGCTGGCCTCATCAGCGACGAGGAGCGCAAGACGGTCAGCGGAATACCGGGGTTCGGTCAGATCCCGGCACTCGGCCGGCTGTTCGCGAGCAAGAGCAACAGCACCGAAAAGACGGAAATCGTCCTGCTGATAACCCCGCATATCGTGCGGAATCTCGATCGCTCGGCGCTTGCCGCTTCCGATTTTGCTGCCGGCACGGATTCGGCCGCCGGCAGTGCGCCGATGACGCTGCAGGCGATCGTCCCGGAAACCCACGGCGAGGCAGGCGCCGGCACAGCCAACGCGTCCGCCGCCTCCAGTGCTGAACGCGCGGTCGCCGTTTCGCCGGACGCCGAGCGCGCGCCGGCAGCGGGCGTCGAGATCGGAAACGAGCCCGCGCCGGCCGGCTCGACGGACTCTGCCGGCGACGAATCGGCAGGTACGCCGGAAACAGACCCGGCGGACGCGGCGCCCGCGCCCGTGGGCCCGGCGACCACCGACGAAGGGCAATAAGATGCGCGGTCCTCACGCCCCCTCGCCCGGCTTTACGCTGATCGAATTGATCGTCACGGTCGCGATCGTCGGCATCCTCGCAGCCGGCGCGGTGCCGATGGCGGAAGTGACCGTGCAGCGCAGCAAGGAGCAGGCGCTGCACAATGCGCTGATCGAAATCCGCAGCGCCATCGACGCCTACAAGGAAGCGGCCGACACCGGGCGCATCGCCCGGGCGGCGGATGCGAGCGGCTATCCGGCTTCGCTGCGGGTGCTCGTCGAAGGGGTACCGGACGCCCTTGCGCCGGAAGCGACGAAGATCCGTTTTTTGCGCCGCATCCCGCGCGATCCGATGGCCGGAGACGGATCGCTGCCGGCCGAGGAGACGTGGGGGGTGCGCAGTTACGCAAGCAGCGCCGAGGCGCCGCAGGAAGGCGAGGACGTGTACGACGTCTATTCGAAGAGTAGCGGCGTGGGCCTGAATCAGGTCCCGTACCGGGAATGGTGATCGTGCCGGCCCCACGCAAACGCGACGCGGGCTTCACGCTGATCGAAATCCTCGTGGTCATGGCGATCGTCGCCACGCTGCTGACGATCGCCGTTCCCCGTTATTTCGGCCAAACCGAGCGCGCGAAAGAGGCAGTGCTGCGTCAGGACCTGGCCGTGATGCGCGACGCGATCGACAAGTACTACGGCGATGTCGGCGTGTATCCGGAAAGCCTCGACGCGCTCGTGAGCCGCAAATATCTGCGCCGCATCCCACCCGATCCGATCACGGGAAGCGACGATACCTGGCTGACCGTTCCGCCCGAAGATCCCGCCCAAGGCGCGGTGTTCGACGTCAAGAGCGGCTCGCCCGCTCACGCCACGTGGTAAGGGTCGAGGTGGTGGCAGTGCAGCGTCGATCCACGCCGGCGCGGCGTCACCGCGGCTTCACCTATGTTGGATTGCTCGTGCTGATCGCATTGATGGGAGTCAGTCTGGCCGCGACCGGCGTGGTCTGGAGCCAGGTACAGCAACGGCAGAAGGAAAGGGAACTGCTTTTTGTCGGCAACCAGTTTCGCGAGGCGATCGGCCGCTACTATCTCAGCACACCGGGTCCGGCGAAGGAATTCCCGCCGAACATCGCGGACCTGCTGAAGGACCCACGCCAGCTCACGACGCAGCGTTATCTACGGAAGATCTACCGCGACCCGATGACCGGAAAGGCCGACTGGGCGCTTGTCAAGGCGCCGTCTGGACGGATTATCGGCGTCTATAGCCGCGCCGTGGGACGGCCGATAAAGCAGGGAAATTTTCGCTACCGCGATCGTGGATTCGCCGCGAAGAACCATTATTCGGAATGGTGGTTCGTCTACACGCCGGTCGAGAGCCCGGCGCCGACCGAGGTGCCGCAGTAGCCCGCGCGCGTCTCGTTCGCGGCGCCGGGGCGCCCCGATCGTACACCGTTCCTGCGGACGCGCTTCATCCCGGATGGGCCGTATTCGCCCGCCATACCGTTGGGGCCGGCTGCGCTGCGCGTGGGAGACCTCCCGCCGACACGGGCGAGCGCGCCCCGGTCAACTCAGGCTGACGTCGATGTGGTGGTCGCGGCCGTCGTCGAGGAGCGGGATTTTGCCGTGCAAGCGTCCCGCCCGGACGACGCTGGGCTCGCTGAGCGGCGTGCCGTCCACCGTGACCCGGATCACCTGTCCGGTCTGCTCGCCGACGCGGGTCACAGTGATGTGGTGCGGCGTTTCACGATGGCGATAGTGGATCTTGTACAGCGTCCACTGATCCGGAATGCGAGGCGCGATCAGAAGGTGGTCCACCTCGCGTTGCAGCCCCAGCAGCGTTTCTGCGGTCAGGCGGTACATCCAGCCGGCAGCGCCGGTATACCAGGTCCAGCCGCCGCGCCCCGTGTGCGGCGCCGCGCCGTAGATGTCTGCGCACATGACGTAGGGCTCGACCCTGTAGCGGCCGATCGCCTCGGGCGTGGTGCCGTGGTTGACGGGGTTGAGCATGGCGAAGAATTCCCACGCGCGCGCGGTGTCGCCCATCATCGCGAACGCCATCGTCGTCCAGATTGCGGCGTGGGTGTATTGGCCGCCGTTCTCGCGCACGCCGGGCACGTAGCCCTTGATGTAGCCGGGCTCGAGCTCCGACTTGTCGAAGGGCGGATCGAGCAGCTGGATGAGCTTGGCGTCGCGTCGCACCAGGCGCTGCTCGACCGCCCCCATCGCCTGGCGCGCGCGGTCCGCGTCGCCGGCGCCCGAAATGACCGCCCAGCTCTGGCTGATCGAATCGATCTGGCATTCGTCGTTGGCCGACGAGCCGAGCGGGGTGCCGTCGTCGAAATAGGCGCGCCGGTACCACGCACCGTCCCAGGCCTGGGCCTCGATGTTGCCGCGCAATTGCGCTGCCTGGCTGCTGCACAGTTCGGCAAACGCCGTATCGCCGCGGGCGCGCGCCAGCCCCGCGAACAGGTCCAGGTTCTCGTATAGGAACCACGCCAGCCAAACGCTTTCGCCCTTGCCCTCGCGGCCGACGAGATTCATGCCGTCGTTCCAGTCGCCGCAGCCCATGAGCGGCAGCTGGTGCACGCCGAAACGCAGTCCGTGTTTGACGGCGCGCACGCAGTGCTCGTAGAGGCTGGCCGTTTCGGGCGAGCGCTGCGGCTGGTCGTAGTAGGCCTCTTCTTCCGGGTTGAGCTCGCGGCCTTCGAGGAAGTGGATCTGCTCGTCGAGCACGCCGGTATCGCCCGTCGCCCGCACGTAGCGCGTCGTGGCGTAGGGCAGCCACAGGTAATCGTCCGAGAAATGGGTGCGCACCCCCTGCCCGTTGGGCGGATGCCACCAGTGCTGGACGTCGCCCTTGAGAAACTGCCGGCCGGCACAGCGGATCAATTGTTCGCGTGCGAGCCACGGCGTGGTGTGGACCAAGGCCATGGTGTCCTGCAACTGATCGCGGAACCCGTACGCTCCGCCCGATTGGTAGTAGCCGCTTCGGCCCCACACGCGGCAGGACAGGGTCTGATAAATCAGCCAACCGTTGGCGAGCACGTTCAGCGCGGGGTCGGGCGTTTCGACATGCACCGCGCCGAGGGTGCGGTTCCAGTGGTCCCACACCGTCTCCAAGGCCTGCCGCGCGCCTGCGCGCCCGCCGAATCGCTGGACCAGTTGGCGCGCTTCGTCGGCGTCGCGTGCCGCGCCGAACACGAAGACGAGCTCGCGCATTTCCCCCGCTGCGAGTTCCACCCGGGTCTGGATTGCGGCGCAGGGATCGAGGCCGGCCCCGGTCCGCCCCGACAGACGCTTGCGCCGCATCGCCGCCGGCTCGGCAAGGGTGCCGTTGCGGCCGATGAATTCCGAGCGGCTTCCGCTTACCGAGCGTTCACGTTCGCTGACATGGGCGAACACGACGCGGTGCGCGTATTCGCGGCCATAGGCATTGCGGGCGAGCAGCGCGCCGCTGAACCCGTCCACTTCGGTGACGACGTGCATCATGTTGGCGTGCCGCCACTCGCCGAGCACCAGCTCCCAATAACCGGTCAGGGACAGCGAGCGCGGGCGTTTGGACTGGTTGCGCAGCTTGACCGTCACGAACTTCACGGGCGCATCCATCGCGACATAGGTGAACAGCTCCGACGCGATGCCGGCTTCATAGTGCTCGAACACGCTGTAGCCGAAGCCATGGCGGCATACGTAGCCCGAGCGGCCGCGGGCCGGCAAGGGTGTCGGCGACCAGAACGCACCCGTCTCCTCGTCGCGGATGTAGAGCGCCTCGCCGCTGGTGTCTGAAAGCGGGTCGTTGTGCCAGGTGGTCAGGCGGAATTCGTGGGCGTTTTCCGACCAGGTATACGCGCCGCCGCTTTCGCTGACGACCGTGCCGATATGCGGGCTCGCGATCACATTGGCCCAGGGCGCCGGTGTGGTCTGGCCGGGCTCGAGCATGACGACGTACTCGCGTCCGTCGGGCGTGAAGCCGCCGAGGCCGTTGCTGAAAATCCGGTCGCGCGGGGCCAGCGGGTATACCGCCTCCGCGGCCGGTTGCAGCGGCGGCTCGAGGCGGTCCGACGCGCGTTCTGCGGAGACCCGGCGTTCGACCTGCTCGATCAGGGTTTCGCGGGTGTCGCTGAAGACGATGCGGGCAACGGTCTGCAGCAGGACCCGCTCGTCCTCGGACAATTCCTCGGCGCGGCGCACGAAAACCCCGCCCGGTTTGTCGAGCACCTGCGCCTCGGGCCCCGAATTGATGAGGCCCATGATCTGGTCCTGCAGAACGGCCCGGTAACCGGAGAAGTCCTCGTTGACGATCACCAGGTCCGCGGCCAGCCCTTTCATGCGCCAGTAAGCGTGGGCCTGCAGGACCTGTTCGACGAGGTCCATGCGGTTGAGAGTGCCGATGTGCAACAGGACGATCGGCAGGTCGCCGGAGATGGCGAAGCGCCACAGCCCCGATTGTCCGAGCTGGTTGCGCGCGATGATGCTTGGCGCGGCGCGGCGCAGCGCGCTGCCGTAAACGACCGAGCTGGCGAGACGGCCGTAGATCTGCGCGTCGCTTTCGCTTGCGTTGAGGTTGCGCAAGACCTCCAGGCTCTCGAACCAGGCCATTTCGAAGGCGCGCTCGACGAAGTGGCGGTCGCAGTATTTCTCGAGCAGGGTCAGCGCGGCTTCGCGCGTCTCGGCGACGCCGGAAATGATTTGCACGGTTGCGGACTGGTCGGGCGACACGGTGACGACGCGGCGGATCGCGACGATCGGGTCGAGCACCGCGCCAGCGGTGTTCGACAGCGCGGGTGCGCTCGCCCGATCGTCGAACACCACGGGGTTGGCGGGCGTGCGCCCGCGCCCGATGAAACGTGCCCGATCGGTCTCGAAGCTCGGCTCGTCGGCCATTACGCCCGGTGCGGCGAGCAGGTGGAACATCCACGGCGTCTGCTCGCCGGGTGTGCGTGGACGCCGCGTACAAAGGATCGCCTGGCGCTCCGGCAGGATTTCGGTCTGCACGAAAAGGTTGCTGAACGAGCGGTGCGCGAGGTCCGCGTTCAAAGGCGCCAGCACGACTTCGGCGTAGCTCGTCACCTCGATGTGACGCGATCGCGAGGACTGGTTGGTGAGCGTGACACGGCGGATTTCGACGTCGTCTTCGGGCGAGACACAGATCTCGGTGTGCGCTTCGATGGCATGGTCGCGACGCCGGTACTCGGCGCGTGCCTGCACGAAGATCGCCTCGTAATGGTCGGCGCGCTGTAAGGTCGGCTGATGGGCGGTCGACCAGTAGTGCCCGCTGTGGCGGTCGCGCAGGTAGACGAACGTCCCCCAGCCGTCGGACGTGGCGTCCTCGCGCCAGCGCGTGATCGCGTATTCGTGCCAGCGGCTGTAGCTGCCGCCGGCGTGCGTCGCCATGACGTGATAGCGGCCGTTCGACAGCAGATGGACTTCGGGCAGCGGGGTATTGGGTTCGGTGAACACCCGCATGATCGCACCGGCCTCGGCGCTCGGCGGGCGTGCCGACGCGCTCACCTCGGCGGCGTGCGGATGCAAGGTGGCGCCTTTCTTCGGCACGCGCTCCTGCAGCAGCAATTCGGTCGCGCGCGCGAGCGGGTCGGACATGAAGCGGCGTTGCATCGGCTGGTCGAGCAGCACGTGCGCGTAGGCCAGCAGACTCATGCCCTGATGGTGGGCCATGAACGCACGCACGATGGCGTGGGGCTTTCCTCTGGGTACGCGCGACGGCGTGTAGTCGACCGCTTCATAGAAGCCGTAGTCACCGAGGAATCCCTGGCGCGCCAGCGTCTGCAGGTTGCGGCAGGCTTCGCGCGGCATGACCGTCAGCGCGAGCGCGCTGGCGTAGGGCGCAATCACGAGATCGTCTCCGAGGCCGCGTTTGAAACCCAGGCCGGGCACGCCGAACGCGCGGTACTGGTAGGTCTGCTGCGCGTCGGTCGCGTTGTAGCACGACTCCGAAATCCCCCACGGCACGGCGCGCTGCCGCCCGTATTCGATCTGGCGCGACACCGCCGCCTTGCAGGTCTGCTCCAAGAGGGTGTCGGGGTAGCTCGGCATGATCAACTGCGGCATCAGGTATTCGAACATCGAGCCGCTCCACGAGATCAGGCTCATGTGTCCGCCGTGGCTCGTCAACAAGCGGCCGAGCGCGAACCAATGCTTCTGCGGTACCTGCCCCTGCGCGATCAGCAGGAAGCTCGCGAGTCGCGCTTCCGATGCGAGCAGGTCGTAGCAGGCCGGGTCGCGGCGGCGTTCGCCGACGTCGTAGCCGATGGTCAAAAGGCCGCCGGCTGCGTCGTAGAGAAACTCGAAATCCATCGCCGCGAGCACGCGGCAGCGGTCGATCAGCCGATCGATGAGTGCAAGCCGCTCGCGCGCGCGCCCGGGGCTGCTCGCGCCCTCGGCGGCAGCCAGTTGCGCCAGCGTCGGGTTTTCGCCCGCCTGCTGCAGCTCGGGCATCAGGAATTCGAGTTCGTCGCGCAGGGCCTGCGTTTGCTGATCGAATGCCCGAGCCCAGTAGGCGAGCTCACCATCGAAATCGATGGCGGCCGGCAGCGCCGCGGCGAGTTTTCCGACCGTGCGGTCGATCTCGTCGACGGCGCGCAGGGCGGCGGCCGGAGTCTGCGGACCGTCGAGGGTCAGGGCACTTAGCGTGCCCTGCAGCGCGCGGATTTTTTCTTCGAGCGTCGACGCGGGCGAGGCAGGCAGGAGATCGGCCAGAACCTGCAGCGTGTCCTGCAGGCCCTGCAGCGCGCCCCGAGCCAGCAGCGGCTGGGCGTCGAGTTCGGCCAGACCCGCCTGCAGGGTCAACAGGCAGCCGGCGAGGTTGCCGCTGTCGACCGACGAGACGTATTGCGGGTGCAGGGGACGCAGGCTTCGGGTGTCGTACCAGTTGTAGAGATGGCCGCGATAACGCTCGAGCTTCGCCATCGAGGCGAGCGTTTTGTCGATGCGTTCCAGGCATTCTCCGGCTGTGACGTAGCCGAAGTCGTAGGCCGCAAGATCGGCGAGCAGCGACATGCCCATGTTGGTCGGTGAGGTGCGCGTGGCGATCGTCGGCGCGGGATGTTCCTGGAAGTTGTCCGGCGGCAGCCAGTTGTCGTCGGGGCCGACGAAGTCGGCGAAGTAGCGCCAGGTCCGCCGCGCCGACGCACGCAGGAAGGCGCTTTGTTCGATGCTGAGGCCCGGCGTCCGAGCGGCGAGTGGCCGGCTGATCCACCAGCCGAGGAGGGGCGCCAGTAGCCACAGCGCTATCAGCGGAACGGCGTAGAGCGCGCCGGGCCGCGCTTCCAGCGTCAGTGCCAGAGCGAGCGCGAGTGCGAGCGCCGGCGCGATCCACATTTCGCGGAAGAAATCGGCCAGCGAGCGCCGCGCGTTGCGCCGTGCATAGGAGGGCAGTTGCCAGAGCAGCAGGCCGCGCCGCGTGAACAGCATGCGTATCGCGGAATTCGCGATCGCACCCAGACAGATCAGTGCGTCGTAGGGCAAGAACGCGAGCGCCAGCAAGGCAAGCGCAATCGGCCGGCCGGCCGATCTGCTCGTCAGGCTCAGGTGCACCAGCCAGTCGCGTTCATGGGGTTTGCGAACCAGTTCGATCAGAGTCGAGAGCAGGGTCGGCAGGACCAGAACCGCCACGACGAGCAGCGCCCACAGCCAGACGGGGCCCCGGCCCAGTAGCCAGCCCCCGGCCAGAAGGACGAGCAGTGCGGGCGGGACCAGGCTGCGGCGCAGGTTGTCGAGAAGCTTCCACCATGACAATGCCGAAAGCGGGTTGGCCTCGCGTTTTCCTTTGGTGCCGTCCGCGCGGGCGGCACGCGGCACGCGCGGCAGCAGCCAGCCGGCGAGCTGCCAGTCGCCACGTATCCAGCGATGACGCCGGCTTGCTTCGGTGGCGACGCTCGGCGGATGTTCCTCGATGAGTTCGATGTCGCTCACGAGCGCCGAGCGCGCGTAGCCGCTTTCCAGCAGGTCGTGGCTGAGGATGAGGTTCTCGGGAAAGCGGCCGTCGAGCGCCTGGCGGAACGCGTCCACGTCGTAGATGCCCTTGCCGATGAACGAGCCCTCGCCGAACACGTCCTGATAGACATCGGATATCTCGCGCGTGTAGGGGTCGATGCCGGAGTCGCCTGCGGACAGTTTGGTGAAACGGGATTGCCCTGCACTGGTGAGCCCGATCGACGCACGCGGCTGCAGGATCGCGTAGCCTTCGACGATGCGCCCTTTCTTGGCGTCGTAGACGGGACGGATGAGCGGGTGCGCGAGATTGCCGACCAGCGCACGCGCCGCATCGCGCGGCAACTGGGTGTCGGTGTCCAGCGTGATCACGTACTGGATCGATTCGAGAAGAGACAGATCGCCGACGATGTCCGAAAACGCCGTGTGCGCGCCCCCGCGGAGGCGGGCGTTGAACTGTTCGAGCTTGCCGCGCTTGCGCTCGTAGCCCATCCAGACGCGTTCGTACGGATTCCATACCCGCGGTCTGTGGAACAGATAGAAGATGCACGGGCGGTCCTCGCTGTAGCTCGCGTTGAGCGCCTCGACCGCAGCCCGCGCATGGGCGATCAGCGCCGGGTCGTCCGGCAGGCTTTGTTCCTGCGCGTCGGTGAAATCCGTCAGCAAGGCGAAATACAGATTGGGGTCGCGATTGCCGAGGTAGCGGATTTCCATGGCCTCGAGCAGAGCGTCGACGTCTTGCCGGCTCGCGAGCAGCGTCGGGACGACCACCATGGTGCGGTGGGTGTCGGGAATGCCGTTTGAAAAATCCAGCCGCGGCACCGTTCGCGGCGGCAGGACCAGCGTAACGAAGAGGTTGACCAGTGCGACGGCGAGTGCCGAGGCGGCAATGACGAGGGGCGGGACGAAGAGCCCGATACGCGGGTCGCCGGGCGCGAATCCGTCCGCCATGCGTCCGAGGTCGAAAAGCACGGCCGCCGTCAGGACTGCGGTCAACGCGAGGATCGGGCCCAGGTAGAGGGGGAGGCGGACACGCGCGCTGGCCCGGGCGATGCGTGATTTCCACGACAGATGGCAGCCGACCGCGCGCTCGAGTCGAGGCCGACCCTGGTCGACGAGGTAGTAGCCGACGTGCGCACGACGGTTCGCGGCGCCATGTTCGGAGGCGGCAGCCCGCGCCAGCGCAATGGCTTCCTGGGCGACGGCGGGCTCACCGCAGGTACTGCGGCGCGCGATATCTTCGACGACGTGCCGGTAGCGGTCGCGCGTCGGGAAATCCTGGCGCGCGTGCATCTCCGCGGGGTCTTCGCGCAGGATCGCTTCGACGACGCTGAGCGACTCGACAAAATGCGTCCAGTCCATGCCGCCGACGAAGCGCAGGCTGCCGATGCTGTTGGCGATGGAAATCTGGTTCGCGGCCGCCATCCGTCCGGCCGCTTCCGACAGTTCGGCCGCGCTGACCCCCTGTTCGAACAGCTTGTGCTCGACCCAGGTCTGGATGAAGCCCAGCGCAGGCCCCTGCGCCTGGAGGCGGTCGTAAAATTCCTCGACGAAGGGCGCGGTCAGCGGCACATCGGCGCGTGCGAAATCGGCCAGCAGCTGAATCAGCTGCTTGGGTTCGCTTTCGGCCGTCGCAAGCATGCGGTCGGCCCAAACGATGGCCGCATCGCGCGCCTCGCGCCGTTGCGCGATGCGCACGCCGACGCGGCGCAGATTCTCCAGCAAGGCCAGCTGAAGCATGATCGGGAAGGCCCACAATTCGCCGAGATTCAGGGCTTCGGCGCTCTGGTAGGCCGCGATGAACTGGATGGCGTTGTCGCGATCGACGCGGCCGTCCATATGCGAGATCAGTTCGAGCGCAAGGTCGTAGATTCGGGGAAAGCCGGCCGAGGGTCCGTCGGCCAGGCGGGGCAGTTGCCGACTGTACCCGCGCGGCAGATGCCGCCGCGCCATGCCGATCTGCTGCTCGATCAGGTAGAAGTTATCGAGCAGCCACGCTTCGGCCGGAACGATACGCTGCCCCGGGGCCGCCGCGGCCGTGACGACATCGTAGGCTGCCTGCAGCACCTGCGCGTTCTCGGCAAGACGCGGCAACAGCCGGTCCGGTCCCGGGCGCGGGTCGGCCCGGTGCTGGCCCGCGAGCGTAACCGCATGGCGTTTGAGTTGCTCCATGCTGAAGGGCTCCGAGCGCAACAGCTCGGTGTCGCGGTCGCGACGGAGCGCCTTCCGTGTGTAGGTCGTAAATCCGAATTCTTTTTTGATAACGGTGCCCCTCTGTCCGCTCGAACTCGCCGTAGCCAGCACCGTTCATGGTTTGCCAACGACGTATAACACGCCCTTGGCCTGGCCGCCGTGATTCTCCGCGTCGACGGCAATCGACTCGCGTGCCGCGCTGGTCAGACCAGACGGCATCAGGGCAGTGACAAAGCTCGAGGAAACGTTTGTTCTAGAAATTCAAGACCACGCCCGGAGAGCTTGCAAGTCGAGTCCCGGCGGATCGCTGTGGCCGGAAGCCCGCGGACGCTCCTCAGTCGCTTGCACGGGCGCTCGTGGCCAGTTGAAGGGAGCACCCCCGGCGTCTTAAGTTCCGGGCGCGCAGCGGCGAGCGGCTGGCGCAGGGGTGAGAAACGGCGCACCTTCGCCGCGCGCCGGAGGAAGACGTCAGGCGGCGCAGACCCTTTTGAGCGCGCGTTCGCGGTGGCGGGCCAGTTCATGGCCCGATGGCAGGACCGCTTCGCCATCGCGCAGCCAGGCGGCAAGGTCCTCGAGCACTGCGGTCGCGCCGAGGTCGCGTGTGAGCATGTGGTAGCCCTGCGGATAGACTGCGACGCGCACCGAATCGGGCAGGGCGACGAGCGTGCGGCAAAACGGTCGGCGCGGAATGATTTCGTCGCGTTCGCCGTAGAGGACGAGCGTGGGCGTCGTGAGGCGGGGGGCGGCGTCGAATGCCTGGTCCATGAGGTCGGCCAGGCCCCACAGGGCGTCGGCCCGAGCCTTCTTCAGGATCAAGGGATCATCGCGCAGCGCGCGCAGCATCGCCTCGTTGTCGGACGCCCTGATGCCCAGGCCGCGGCCGGACAACTGCAGGTCGGGCAGGGTATGCGCGATGAGCCACAAGGCCGCGCGCTGCAAGGGGTTCATGGTCGCGCGCCCCCACACCGCTGCCGCGACGAGCACCGCGCCGTCGGCGGCCGCGGGGGTTTCGGCGAGCACGCTCATGGCCGCCGCGCCGCCCATGCTCTCGCCGAGCAGATAGAGCGGTCGTCCCGGGTGTGCCCGGCGCAGCAGCGCGGCAACGGTTCTGACATCGTTGGTCAAGCGCGTCTTGCACGGCCATAGGCCGCGCAGGGCGGTGCCGCCGAAGCCGCGCTGGTCGTAGGCGTAAGTCACGATTCCGCGCGCGGCGAGGAAGGGCCCGACCTCGGCGAAGGCCTGCCGATAGTCGTTGAAGCCATGCAACGCGAGGACGACCGCGCGCACTTCGCCGTGCGGCCGCCACACGCTGAGCGGCAGCACCGCGCCGTCCGGCGCGATCACGCGATCCGCCTCGAGGTGCGCGGCCTTCACCGACGGGCGGCACGGCTGTTCGACGGGCGTCGCACAGGCGCTCACGCCGGCGAGAAACGCCAGCATCGCACCTGCTCCCAGGTACGCTCGGCACGTCCGCCATACGGCCACATGGGACAAAGGCATCGCGTCTCCTCGGCTAATGCCTGAAGGATAGTCACGGCCCGCCGCTGTGTGCCGCCCCGCGCGCGGCTGTGGCTTGCAAACAGGGTGCTACTGTATAAAAATACAGCATGCCAGAAACCGCCGTCACGCCCGCGCTCACTTCCGCCAGTTATCTGTCGCGCCTGAACCCCGAGCAGCGCCGCGCCGTCGAGCACGACGTCGCGAGCAACGAGGGCCTGGGCCCGCTCCTCGTGATCGCCGGCGCAGGCTCGGGCAAGACCAATGTGCTCGCGCACCGCGTGGCGCATCTCGTCGCGCAGGGCGCGGACCCCGGGGCGATTCTGCTGCTGACCTTTTCCAGGCGGGCGGCCGACGAAATGGCGCGGCGCGTGGAGCGCATCGTGCGCCAGGTCGCTGTGGGACGCCCGCGCCTGGCCGGCGCGAAGCTCGCCTGGGCGGGGACCTTCCACAGCATCGGCGCGCGTCTGCTGCGCGAATACGCGCCGCGCATCGGGCTTAATCCGGCTTTCACGATTCACGATCGCGAAGACTCGGCGGACCTTTTGAACCTGGTGCGCCACGAACGGGGCCTCGCAGACACGGCGAAGCGCTTTCCCCGCAAGAACACCTGTCTCGCGATCTATTCGGCAGCGGTTAATACGCTGGCTCCGCTGCGTGACGTCCTGCAGCAGCGCTATCCGTGGTGCCTCGAGTGGGAAGACGCGCTCAAGCGCCTGTTCCTCGGCTATGTCGAGGCGAAGCAGGCGCAACACGTCCTCGATTACGACGACCTGTTGCTTTACTGGGGGCAGATGGCGGCGGCGCCGGCGCTCGCCGGCGAGATCGGCGCGCGTTTCAGCCACATCCTGGTCGACGAATACCAGGACACGAACGCGCTGCAGGCGAGCATCGTGCGCGCGCTCAAGCCTGAAGGGCGCGGCGTGACGGTGGTCGGCGACGACGCGCAGTCGATCTATGCGTTTCGCGGTGCGACGGTGCGTAACATCCTCGATTTTCCCGCGCAGTTCACGCCACCTGCACGCGTCGTCACGCTCGAACGCAACTACCGTTCGACCCAGCCCATCCTCGCCGCTGCGAATGGCGTGATCGCGCGCGCCAGCGAGGGTTACGCCAAATCGCTGTGGAGCGAGCGCGAATCGGCCGAGCGGCCGCAACTCGTGAGCGTGCGCGACGAGGTCGATCAGGCGGCCTTCGTGGTGCAGGAGGTGCTGGCGCGACGCGAAACCGGGATCGCCCTCAAGGCTCAGGCGGTGTTGTTCCGCGCTTCGCAGCACAGCGCGACGCTCGAGATCGAGCTGACCCGGCGCCAGATCCCGTTCGTGAAATTCGGCGGGCTCAAGTTCCTCGAAGCCGCGCACGTCAAGGACCTGCTCTCGGTGCTGCGCTGGAGCGAGAATCCGCGCGACCGCGTCGCCGGCTTTCGCGTGCTGCAGCTGATGCCCGGCATCGGGCCGAAGACCGCGGCGCAGGTGCTCGACGGTCTCGCGCAAACGCAGGACGTCGCGATGGCCTTGCGGGCGGCGCGCGTGCCGCCGGCCGCGGCCCTGGCGTGGGAGGATTTTCTCGATCTGATCGCGGCACTCGAACAGCGCGATACGCCGTGGCCCAGTGAACTCGAGACGATCGGTCGCTGGTACGCGCCTCACCTCGAGCGCCTGTACGACGATGCGGCCGTGCGCCAGGGCGACATCACCCAATTGGAACAAATCGCGCGCACCTATCCGTCGCGCCAGCGCTTCCTGACCGAACTCACGCTCGACCCACCCGAGGCCACGAGCGACGAGGCCGGCGTTCCTCTGCGCGACGAGGACTATTTGATTCTTTCGACCATCCATTCCGCCAAGGGCCAGGAATGGACGGCCGTATACCTGCTGAATGCGGTGGACGGCTGCATCCCCTCCGATCTCGCGACCGGCACACCGCAGGAGATCGAAGAGGAACGGCGGCTGCTGTATGTCGCGCTGACTCGTGCCAAGGATCACCTGCAGGTGGTCGTGCCGCAACGCTTCTACCTCACCCAGCAAACGGGCTATGGCGACCGTCATGTCTATGCCGGCCGCACGCGCTTCATTCCACCCAGCCTGTCGAATCTCTTCGAAACCCGTGTCTGGCCCGAGCGCGACGCAGAAACCGTCCAGGCCTGCGCGCCGCCGGCCGAGGTCGTGGAAGTGCTGTCGAGAATGAAAGCGATGTGGCGCTGAGCGCGTCTCCCGCGGCAGCTTTAACGGCTATGCTTCGGCTTATGTCCGGTTCACCGGCCGATCTGCGGCCGCCCAGGTCATGAAAAAAATACGTTTTCCTGCCCACGCCACGGCCGCCGCCGCGTTTCTTGCCCTGTTCGGGGGCTGCGCAGTGTATGAGGGTGGCGATCGGGCCTACAAGATTCCGCCCGGCCACATGCCGCCACCGGGGCAATGCCGGATCTGGTCCCCTGGGCAGCCTCCCGGCCAGCAGCCGCCCCCTGGCGACTGCCGTGAATTGCGCCACCGTGTTCCGGATGGCGCAGTGCTGATCCGGGGTTAGACCACGGGGGTCGTCGGGTCGCGCCGTGCGCGTGCCGGCGGCGCGGGAGCCGAGGTGAAACGAGCCAATGCGACAACGCGTGGACGAGGCGGGAGCGCGGCCCGGACGTCGACCGCGTGTATCAGGAGGCAGCATGCTTGTGACGTTTACGACCAAGGCCTATGCCGATATCACCATGTTCGGCGATGTCGCACTGAGCCTGCTGAAGATGATGGGGCATAGCGGAACCGTGCCCGGCGCGATCGTCGCCGCCGATGTGCCCGCCGCGCACGATCGTCTCAGGCGCGCAATCGACGCGCTCCAGGCGCCGCAGGCCGAGAAGACCCAGGCCAGGGGCGACGACAGCGATGATCCACCGGTCAGCCTCGCGCACCGGGCCTTGCCGCTGCTCGAACTTCTTGCTGCGGCGGCCAAGCGGAACGCGGACGTGATGTGGAAATAGCGGCGTGCGCGGCTGCCGGGGTTTGGGACCGGATTCGGGCCGGGGTGTGCGGACACGGCTCGCTTACCGACGACGCGGCCGCAAAGCATTCACACTGCGCGTTCAGTTTGGGGAAAGGAAGGGCGACGACCTGACGCCCGGTTCCGCGAACACCACGGCCGACGCGCACGCGAACCGCCTCGATGCGACGGCCGCCACGCGCGGAGAGCGCCATGTCAGAAGCGAGATCTGAAAACGATGCCTCACCGCTGGTCTTGACGATCGGCCACTCCACCCGTTCGATCGAAGCGTTCATCCACCTCCTCACGGTGCACGGTGCCCGCTGCGTAGTGGACGTTCGAACGGTGCCGCGCTCGCGCCACAACCCGCAATTCGACCAAGCGTCGCTCCCCCAATCCCTGACGCAGGCGGGCCTCGGATACGTGCACCTGCCGGGCCTCGGTGGACTGCGCCACCCCCAATCCGATTCGATCAACACAGGGTGGCGGAACGCCTCCTTTCGGGGCTACGCCGACTATATGCAGACGCCCGCATTCGCGCAGAGCCTCGACGAGTTGATTGCTCTGGCGCAAGTTGGCGGGGTCGTCATGATGTGCGCTGAAGCGGTTCCGTGGCGCTGTCAGCGCTCGCTCATCGCGGACGCGCTACTGGTCCGAGGAATCCGCACCGAAGACATCCTGAGCGCGACGCGCCGTCAGCCCCACGCACTCACTTCCTTCGCCCAGGTCCGAGGCACGCAGGTCATCTATCCGGGCGAGCCTGCGCCCCCGCTCTGACTCGCTCGAGACACACCGCGCAGCCCA
>CBJMYK010000002.1:0-20037 GCA_966433795.1 uncultured Thiobacillus sp.
GCAGCCCATCCTCGACATGTCCCGACGCGACGCCGAGCGCATCTACGTCGGCAAGGAACGCGACGACCACGCCGTGCCGCAGGAAGAAATCAACATGATGCTCGTGCGTCTCGCCAAGGAGGGCAAGCGCACGCTGCGCCTCAAGGGCGGGGACCCCTTCATCTTCGGCCGCGGCGGTGAGGAGATCGAGACGCTGGTCGAGCACGGCGTGGCGTTCCAGGTCGTCCCCGGCATCACGGCGGCGGCGGGCGTCGCGTCCTACGCCGGGATTCCGCTCACCCATCGCGACTACGCCCAGTCGGTCGCCTTCGTCACCGGTCACCTGAAGGAAAACACCTTCAACATGAACTGGGAAGGCATCGCGCGCCGCGACCAGACCATCGTCATCTACATGGGGTTGAAGGGCTTGCCGATGCTGTGCGAGGCCTTGATCAAGCACGGGCTGACCGCCGACACGCCGGCGGCGATCGTCCAGCACGGCACGCTGCCGACGCAGCGCGTCATCACTGGCACCCTCGCGACCCTGCCGACGCTCGCTGTGGAAGCCGGACTCAAGGCACCGACGCTGATCATCGTCGGCAACGTCGTCAAACTGCGCGAAAAACTCGCCTGGTACCGGCCGGAGCTCGCCACCGAGCCGGCCGCCCCTACGCCGCTCGAAGCGCCCGACCACCTGCGCTGAGCGGCACGAATGGCGGCGGAGCGCCCGCAGCTCGAGAGCCGGGCGGACATCGAAGCGCAGGTCGAGGCGCTGCGCCAGCACCGGCGGCACATCGCGCCGGTGCGCTGGCGGGGCGGGCCGGCCTGGCTCAAGCTCAGCGTCCCGGAGCCTCCTGCCTGGCGTTACCAGATCCAGGGCGCCGTCGCCCGCGTGCTTGGTGTCGCCGCGCTGCAGCCGGTCCGGCCGCTCGGGGGCGCCGCCGGCATCCGCAACGAGGCTGCCCGGCTCGACGTGCTCGCCGCGGCCGGGGTCCAGGTCCCCCAGGTGATCGTACGCGCCGAGCATTGGCTTTTGCTGTCGGAACTCGGCCACACCACCCTGCAATCGCTGATCCGCAACGCCGGAGAGGAGGCGAGGCTCGCGCACTGGCGCGCGGGCGCGGCCTACATCCGCGGCGTGCATGCCGCCGGTCAATATCTCGGCCAGCCCTTCGCGCGCAACCTGGTCTGGTCGCCTGAGGGCGGGCTCGGCGCGATCGACTTCGAAGACGATCCGCTGACCGCCATGTCCCTCGTCGAGGCGCAGATGCGCGACTGGATGCCGTACTTCTTCTCGACTGCGGTTTATTTCAAAGCCGATCTGCCGGGGTTGTGCGCCGCGATCCGCACCGCGTTGGCGGACGAGGCGCCCGCCGTGCGCGAAGGTGTCGCGCGACTCATGCAGCGCACCGCCTGGGTCGCGGTCGCGCGCCGTCTGCCGCGCGCCCTGCGACGCCGCGATGTCGTGAAAACCGCGTGCTATGGCGAACTGGCGCGCCTCTGTCGGCGTGCCTCGACGCGCTGAACCACCGCTGCGGATACGCGCCACCGCTCGCGCGCGCTGCTGCCATTCCTTGCCGGCGGGAAGGGCTGGCTCATTTTTGCGACAGGCCTAGAATAAAGGATGAATTTATCCTGTAAGAGCCCGCCATGAGTCACGCGCTCACCCTTGACGCCAATGAGGCGGTTGCCCGTATCGCTTACCTCGCCAACGAGGTGATCGCGATTTATCCGATCACGCCGGCGTCGAGCATGGGCGAATGGGCGGACGAGTGGGCCGCGCAAGGCCGCGCGAACCTGTGGGGCGCGGTGCCGAAGATCATCGAAATGCAGTCCGAGGGTGGGGCGGCGGGCGCGCTGCATGGCGCGCTGACCTCGGGGGCCCTTGCGACGAGCTTCACCGCGAGCCAGGGCCTGCTGCTGATGATCCCCAATCTGTACAAGCTTGCCGGGGAGTTGACGCCCTTCGTGCTGCATGTCGCGGCGCGCGCGATCGCGACGCATGCGCTGTCGATCTTCGGCGATCAGTCCGATGTCATGGCGTGCCGGGCGACCGGTTGTGCCCTGCTTGCAGCCAATTCGCCGCAGGAGGCGCAGGATTTTGCGGTGATCGCGCATACCGCGA
Organism: uncultured Thiobacillus sp.; assembly: GCA_966433795.1. Taxonomy (GTDB): domain Bacteria; phylum Pseudomonadota; class Gammaproteobacteria; order Burkholderiales; family Thiobacillaceae; genus Thiobacillus. Next base: position 2,105 of record CBJMYK010000002.1, read on the forward strand.
CGCTCGCCGGGCGCATACCGGTGATCCACTTCTTCGACGGCTTCCGCACCTCGCACGAGGTCGCGAAAATCGCCGCCGTCGAACCGGACACCTTGCGTGCGATGCTCGATCCCGCGCATGTCGCGGCCCACCGGGCGCGCGCCCTGTCGCCCGAGCATCCGGTGTTGCGCGGCACGTCCCAGAACCCCGATGTCTTCTTCCAGTCGCGCGAACGCGCCAATCCATACTACGACGCCTTCCCGCAGCGCGTGCAGGACGCAATGGACCGTTTCGCCAACCTCACCGGACGGCGCTACCGCCTGTTCGACTACGTCGGCAGCCCGGACGCGGAACGTGTGATCGTGCTGATGGGCTCAGGCGCGCAGACCGTGCATGAGACCGTCGAGCATCTGTGCGCACGGGGCGAGAAAGTCGGCGTGCTCAAGGTGCGGCTGAACCGGCCCTTTGCCGCCGCTGCATTGCTTGCCGCCTTGCCGGCGAGCGCGCGCGGCGTCGCCGTGCTCGATCGCACGAAGGAGCCTGGCGCCGGCGGCGAGCCGCTCTACAAGGACGTGGTCACCGCGCTCGCGCAGGCGAGCGCGGACGGCGCGCGTACCATGCCGCGCGTGATCGGCGGCCGCTACGGTCTCGCGAGCAAGGAATTCACGCCCGGCATGGTCAAGGCGGTGTTCGACGAACTCGGCCGCCCGACGCCCAGGCAGGAATTCACGGTCGGCATCCACGACGACCTGACGCGGCACTCGCTGCCGTGGGACGCGAATTTTCGCACCGACGCCTCGCGCACCTTGCAACACGCCGTGTTCTGGGGGCTCGGCGCCGACGGGACCGTGTCGGCGAACAAGAATTCGATCAAGATCCTGGGCGAGGAAACCACCCTCGACGCGCAGGGCTACTTCGTCTACGACTCGAAGAAATCGGGCGCCGTCACCGTTTCGCACCTGCGCTTCGGCGCGGGACCGATCCGCTCGACCTATCTGGTCGAGCCCGGAATGGCCGGTTTCGTCGCCTGCCACCAGCCGGTGTTCGTCGAGCGCTATGAATTGCTCGTGCACGCCGCGCCGGGCGCCGTCTTCCTGCTCAACACCGCTGCTCCCGCGGACCAGGCGTGGCAGACGCTGCCGGCTGCGATGCGTGCGCAGATCCGCGAAAAGCGCATGCAGCTATGGGTGATCGACGCCTACGCGGTGGCAAACGAGGCGGGGATGGGACGTCGCATCAATACCATCATGCAGACCTGTTTCTTCGCGATTTCCGGCGTCCTGCCGAAGGACGAGGCGATCGCGGCGATCAAGCGCGCGGTCGACAAGACCTACGGCAAGAAGAGTACGCGGCTCGTCGAATTGAACTACCGTGCGATCGACGGCGCACTGGGCGCGCTGCATCAGGTCGAGATTCCACTGGCGGACCCCGTCGCGGCGCCGCGCCCGCCCACGCCGGCGCCGCGCGACGTGCCGGATTTCGTACGCGAGCTGACCCTGCCGCTCTACCATGGCCATGGCGACAGCCTGCCGGTTTCCGCGATGCCGGCCGACGGCAGCTATCCGCTCGGTACGGCGAAATACGAGAAACGTAACATTGCACTCGAAATCCCGGTATGGGAGCCCGATCTCTGCACGCAATGCGGCAAATGCGTTTTCGTCTGTCCGCACACCGCGATTCGCGCGCGCGCTTTTCCGGCGGACGCGGCGGCCGCCGCGCCGCCGCGCTTCAAGCACGTCGCGGCGAAGAGCAAGGATCTGCCTGCCGGCACCCACATCAGCTACCAGGTCGCCGCCGAGGACTGCACCGGCTGCGGTGACTGTGTCGAGGCCTGTCCGATCCACGACAAGTCCAATATCAGCCGGCGTGCGGTCAACATGGCCCCGGTCGGCCCGCTGCGCGCGCAGGAGCGCGACAACCTCGCATTCTTCCTGCGCCTGCCCGAATTCGACCGCGCCCTGATCAACCACACGACCATCCCCGGCTCGATGCTGCTCGACTCGCTGTTCGAGTTCTCGGGCGCCTGCGCGGGCTGCGGCGAGACGCCTTACATCCGGCTCGCGACGCAACTCTTCGGCGACCGCATGCTGATTGCCAACGCCACGGGCTGCTCGTCGATCTACGGCGGCAATCTGCCGAGCACGCCTTACACCGTGAACGGCGCCGGGCGCGGGCCCGCATGGAGCAACTCGCTGTTCGAGGACAACGCCGAGTTCGGCCTCGGCATGCGACTCGCCGCCGACCAGTTGATGGCCTACGCCAAGCAGTTGACGCGTGAACTTGCCACCGAGGTCGGCGGCGACCTCGCCGCGGAACTCGTCGACGCGGACCAGCGCGAGGAGGCGGGGATCATCGCGCAGCGCAGCCGTGTTGCCCTGCTGCTCGACCGGCTCGCGAAATCACGTCATCTGCGCGCGGGGGAGCTCGCGAGCGTTGCTGAATGGCTGATCCGCCGCTCGGTCTGGATCATCGGCGGCGACGGGTGGGCCTACGACATCGGCTATGGCGGCCTCGACCACGTGCTCGCGCTGCCGCATGACGTCAACATCCTCGTGCTCGACACCGAGGTCTACTCGAATACCGGCGGTCAGACGTCGAAGGCGACGCCGCTCGGCGCCGTCGCCAAGTTCTCGGCCGGCGGCAAGACCACGGCGAAGAAGGACCTCGCCAAACTCGCGAGCGACTACGGCCACGTCTACGTCGCGACGGTTGCTTACGGGGCCAAGGACGTGCAGACGCTGCGCGCGTTCCACGAAGCCGAGTCCTACCCCGGTCCGTCGCTCGTCGTCGCCTACAGTCCCTGCATCGCCCACGGCTACGACATGCTCTATAACCAGCGTCAGCAGGACCTGGCGGTCAAGAGCGGGCATTGGCCGCTGTTCCGCTTCGACCCGCGCGTCGCGGCGGCAGGCGGCAATGCGTTCAGGCTCGATTCGGCCGCGCCGACCCAGCCGATCCGGGCGTTCATGGAATCGGAGACGCGTTTCGCCATGCTCGCACGCAGTCACCCCGAAGCCGCCGGGCGTTTCCTTGTGCAAGCGCAGCACGAGGCCGAGCGTCGCTTCAAGGTGTATCAAGAAATGACGTTAAACCCTGATAACAAACCCAAAGCGGAATCCTGACATGATCGACCTTTCCACCGACTACCTCGGCCTGAAGCTGAAAAACCCCTTGGTGCCCTCGGCGTCGCCGCTGTCGCGCAACCTCGACAATGCCTTGCAGCTGGAAGACGCCGGTGCCGCGGCGCTGGTGATGCATTCGCTGTTCGAGGAGGAACTGCGGACCGAGGACGCGATGTTCGAGCGTTTCCTGCTCAGCACCGACCTCGGCCACAGCGAAGCGGCCAATTTCCTGCCGAGCGGACCCTTCCAGCACGGTCTCGAACGCTATGTGTCGCATCTGCAGCAGCTCAAAGAGCGGCTCGGGATTCCCGTGATCGCGAGCCTCAACGGGGTGTCGCGGTCGGGCTGGGTCGAACTCGGGCGTGCGCTCCAGGACGCCGGCGCCGACGCGCTCGAACTCAACGTCTATCACGTCGCGGCCGAGATGTGGGAGAGCGGCGAAGCGGTCGAGGCCCGTTATCTGAGCCTGCTGCGCGATCTGCGTCACGCCGTGTCGCTGCCGATCGTGATGAAGCTGTCGCCTTTCTTCTCTTCGCTGCCGAATTTCGTCAAGCGGCTCGAACACGCGGGGGCGCAGGGAGTCGCGCTGTTCAATCGCTTCTATCAACCCGACATCAACCTCGACACGCTCTGCGTCGTCGACCGTTTGCATCTCTCGTATCCCGACGAAGCGCTTTTGCGCATCCGCTGGCTTTCGATCCTGCACGGCCGCACCGGCCTGACGCTCGCTGCCACCGGCGGCGTGCACAGCCACGACGAAGCGCTCAGGATGCTCCTGGTCGGGGCCGACGTGGTCCACCTCGCGTCCTGCCTGCTGCAGCACGGTCCGGCCAAGCTCACGCAAATCCTGCACGAGATGGAGCGCTGGATGGAAGAGCGCGAATACGCGTCGGTCGCGCAACTGAAGGGCAGCATGAGCCAGAAGAACCTGCTCGATCCGACGGCGATGGCACGCCTTTCCTATCTGCGGGTACTCGACAGCTTCTCGCCGCAGCCCGGGGTGTGGTCCTGACGCGTCGGGTGGAAGGTTCGGCCGCCGTCGCGTCCTGGTCTTCCGGATCGAGGCGCGCGGCCGCCTCGCTCACCCGGCGAACGCGGGCGCTTAAAGGTCGCCGCCGCGCAGATAGATGTCGGAGATGGCGATCGTCTCGACCAGGCTGTCTTCCGAGCCGAATAGCGAAAACGCGTTGATGTTCATGCGATTGAGCTGCATCAAGGCCTGACGCCGCGCTTCGAGCGGGAACAGGAACTTGCGTACCCGGTTGGACGGCGAGGCATTCCTGAACACTTCCTCGTGGCCGATATAGCGGACGACGCCCGCGTCGTCCGCCTGCGTGCAGAAGGTGTACTGGCTTTGCTGCAGGAAGTGGCGCTTGTCCGAACTCACGTAGGGCCCCTGGCGATGGATACGCGCCATGCCGCGCTGCGCGCTGTCCCCGGCTGCCGTCTCGCGGTAGGCGTATACCGCGACCTGTTTCGCGCCGGGCAGCGGATAGCGGAAGGCGAAGAAGGCCGCGACGTAGGGCGATTGCGTCCAGTCGAGCAAGGGGGAGGGGAAGCCGTGATGCCTTAAGTAGGCGAGGTAGTCGTACGCGGGGTAATCGTGCAGGGCGGACCAGTCCGCGCCTTCGAGCCACGCCTCGTACTCATCCTGAGACGGAATCTGCCAGCGCCTTCCGGTGAACGCCTCGAGACGCGGCTTGGCGACCAGCGCCAGGCGGTAGTAGTCGGCGAGTCGCAGCGGCCTTGAAAAAAAACGTTCGAGCGAGGTATAGAGCGGGTAGGTCGCGTCGCTGTGTCCGCGGAAAAGATAGCCGGACGCGCAGACGTCGCCCCGTGCGTCCTCGACGGCGCCCGCCTCGGCGTCAAGCTTCTTGAGTTGGGCCTCGAAGTCGTCCCATCGGCTCAGTGCAACCACGTCCATCGCAGCGCCTCCAGACCGCGCTCGCCTGCCGCCGCGAATTCACGGCGCGGTCACGTTTCCTTCTTCGCCTCGTGCGCGATCGGCTTGTCGGTGAAGAGGTAGTCCTTCAGTTGTTCGGAAAAGCACGGATCCCTGCGGCGGATCCACTCCAGCACCATCGCCGCGTGTTCCTTTTCCTCGTCGCGATTGTGCGCGAGGATCGCCTTGAGCTCCGGGTCCCGGCACGCGTCCGCACGCTGGTTGTACCAGTCGACCGCTTCCAGTTCCTCCATGAGCGAGACGATGGCGCGATGCATGTCCCGTGTTTCGTCGGAGAGTTCGCCTATGGGTTCATGATAGCCAACGCTGGACATTCAAGTTTTCTCCTGTTTCGGCTGCAGTGGATCGAAGGGGGTCGGCGACCTGCGGCCGACAGCACGAGACTAGCGGCCGTCGCCGCGCCCCCCGGGCGCGACCTTGTGCTCGACCGCGAACACGGCAGCCTCGACCCGCGACGAGAGGTTGAGCTTCGCAAGGATGTGGCGAACGTGCAGCTTGACCGTGTCGTGGCTGATGTCGAGGGTACGTGCGATCGCCTTGTTGCTCTCGCCGCGCGACAGATGCGAGAGGATTTCGCGTTCGCGCGGGGTCAGCGCGTCGAGCAGGGAACCCGCGTCCTGACCCTTCTGGTCGTAAAGCTTGACCAGCTTCGCGGTCATGGCCGGGGCGACCACGGTCTCGCCGCGCTGCGCGCGCAGGATCGCGTCGACGACCTCGTCGGGTTCCATGCTTTTCAGGAGATAGCCATTCGCACCGGCGCGCAGGGCCCGCGCGAGGTCGTCTTCGGTCTCCGAGAGGGTCAGAATCAGGATCGGCAGATCGAAGCCCCCGCTGCGTAATTGCTGCATCAGCGTGATGCCGTCGGTGCCCGGCATGTTGAGGTCGAGGATGAGGACGTCGGGCCGATGCGCTTTCAGCAACATCGCGACGTCGTCGGGGTTGCCGGTGAAAGCCGTGACTTCGATTTCTCCGCTCTGCTCGAGCAGCTCGGCGAGCCCCTTGCGGAACAGCGTGTGGTCGTCGACGAGGATGATGCGGGTGAGACTCATGCGGCTTGCTCGGATTTGCGTTGCGGGAAGACCAGACGCACGACCGTGCCGCCGGCAGGACGGGACTCGACGACGAGCTTGCCGTTCAGGCGTGCGGCGCGTTCGCGCATGATCGTGAGGCCGAAGCTCTTGCCGAGGCTCGACGACTCGTCGTGCTTCTTCTGCACGCCGACGCCGTCGTCGGCAACGTTGACGATGTACTGGCCGTTTTCGAGGTCGAAGGTGATCACGACGTGACGCGCGCGCGCATGCTTGGCGATGTTGTAGAGCGATTCCTGGATGATGTGGAAGACCTGGATTTCCTCGTCCGGCGTGAGCGTGACGTCCTGCACGAGGTTGAGGAAATCGACGTCGGCGTTGGCCTTCTTGCGGAAGCCCTTGGCGAGTTCCTGGATCGCAGGCACCAGGCCGCGCGGATTGATGCGGTCGCGGTACTGGGTGATGAGGTCGCGCAGGTCGGCATAGGCCAGGTCAACCGCTTCCTCGACGTCGCCGAGGAAGCGGTTGGCCTTGGGATAGTCCTCGTGGCGCATCGCATCGGAAAGCACCGTCAGCCGCATCTTGGCGTAGGCAAGCGTCTGCGCGAGCGAATCGTGGATCTGGTTGGCCAGCATCTGCCGTTCGTTCATGAGCGAAATGCGCATGTTCTCGCGCGTCAGCCGCGCATTCTCGAGCGCGATGCCGAGGTGCTCGCTGATCGAGCGGAACAGCAAGCGTACGTCCTCGGGGACGACGTGGCCTTCTTCCAGGAACAGGTTGTAGACGCCCATGACCTGGTTCTTGTGCATGAGCGGCACCGCGACGACGGTGCTGCAGGTGCCGCTGAAATACGGATCGTTGGCCTGGCGTTTGCAAAACGCGACGTTGTTCCAACTGCTCACCGAGACCTCGCGCGCGGCCTTGCCGCACACGCCGCAGTCGACACTGACGATGTGTTCGTGCTCGACTAGATCGGGGGGCAGACCCACCGACGCGATCAGGCGCAGGTGGGTGCGATCGTCGGTGATCACGCGCACGGCGCCGGCCTGCGCGCCGGCGAGGCGGATCATCGTCGACAGGAAGCGTCCCAGCAGCTGTTCGACGTTCGAGTCGGTCGACAGGCTGGTCGTGATTTCGGACAGGACGCGCAAGGCCGGAATGCTGACCTCGCCGGCGTCGCGGGGCGGGTGCTGGACGAGGGGCTGGATGTTGTCTTTCATCAGGCGATCAGCAGAACTGGCCCTTCAGCATATTCCGATTCGCAGGCGAATCCAAACCCCCTCAGGGCTTGGGCGCGCCCGGCGTCGGCGCGACCGGCACGGGCACGACGACGCTGGGTTCGAGATCCTCGGGGAAGCCGCCCTCGGCCTTGGGTTCCTTGGCCGGCGGGTCGGCCTGGCTCGTGGCGCCGTCCGGCTTTTCCTTGACCGGCTCCGGGGTTTTGGTGGGCTTGGCCGGTGCGGGCGGCGCGCTGTCGGGCGCCGGCGTTTCGAGCGCGGGCGCCTCCGGCGCAGGCGTTTCGGGCGGGGAGGATTTCGCCGCCGCTTCTGCCGCGGGCGCGGACGGCGGCTGCGGATAGAGGTGCGGCTGCAGTTGCGGCAGCAGGGTTTTAAGGATCTGCGCGGTGAGCGAACTCGTAAAGCCGAACTGCCCGGCCTGTTCGCCCGGTACGAGCGCGGTCAGCGTGCCGAAGTAGCGGTCGCCGAGGTAGAAAGCGAAGGTGGCGGTGCGGTTGACGACGCGCGATTCGAGGAGCTGGCCGCCGCGGCCGTAGCGTTCGAAGCGATGGTCGCCGGTCCCGGTCTTGCCGCCGATCGTCAGCGGCTTGCCGTCCGCGGTCTTGAGCGCGCCGGCCAGACGTGCGGCCGTTCCGCCTTCGACGACGAGCGCCAAGGCCCGGCGCACGGTGCGTGCGACCTCCACCGGCAGCAGGCGTTCGCGCACCACCGCCCGACGCGACAGCCGCGTGTCGTAGGGGGTGTCGGCGGCGAAATGCAGGCCGGTGACGCTGACGGTGCCGGCGCGTGCGCCATCGTTGATCAGGATGCCCATCAGTTCGGCGAGCGCCGCCGGCCGATCGCCGGAACTGCCGATCGCGGTCGCGTACGACGGGGTGATGTTGTCGAAGGGATAGCCGAGGCGCTTCCAGTCGCGCAGCAGGCCGTCGAAGGCTTCGACTTCGAGCAGCGACTGAATGCGGATGTCCTGGGCATTTTTGCGGCTGGTCTTGAACAGCCAGTTGTAGACCTCGCGCCGCGCCGCGGTCCCCTGTTCGTACAAGGCCTCGAGGTCGGTCGCCGGCGCGCTGCGCAGCGTTTTCACGACCCACAGTTCGAGCGGGTGGATCTGGGTAACGTAGCCGCGGTCGGCGAGATTGTAGGCGTCCGGCGCGTGCGTCTTGTAGAGCGACTGAAGCGTCGTGGCGCTCGGCATCGTGCCCGCCGGCAGCTGCTTTTGCAGCGCCGCGGTGTAGGCGTCGAAGCTCGCCCGCGGATTGAGATAGCGGAATGCCGAGGTGAAGCGGCGCGGGTTGCCGCGTACGCGCGCGTAGAGGTCTTCCGCCATCTCGACGCCGGTCTGGCGCTTGTGGCGCTGGTAGAAGCGGTTGATGAAGACGCGCCCCTCCTGATCGACGAAGCGCATCAGATAGGTGGCGCGCAGGGGGTTGCTGGCGTCGTCGAGGATGCGCGCGGCCGCGCCCGGCGAGGCGCTGGCGTAGTGACGCACGATGTCGCGCATGATGCGGATGTAGACGAGGTTGACCGAATTGCGCGTGGCTTCCCACACGTCCATCACGCGTCCGTTGTCTTTGGGGTCGAAGTTGGCGAAGTTGTGCAGCCCGCCGCCGGTGAAGAAGGTCTCGGGCGACGCGGAGTAAGTCCGCGCCATCGCCGCGTCGAGGGTGGCCGCCAGCGGCTCCTGGCGATTCGCGAGCAGCCGCCCCGCGACCCACTGCGACAGCACGTCGCGCTGCGGCTGTGCCTTCTTCGCGAGCGCCGCGCGGTCGAGCGTTCGGTAGGTGTCGTGCAGACGGGCGACGATTTCGAGATAGGTCACCAGCGTTCGGAGCTTGGCGGTGGAGCCGAGGTCGAGACGCGCCTGGCTGTTGATGTCGAAAGGCTGGTTGAGGTTGTCGGCCTGGATGCGCAGCAGATTCCCGGTCGGGGCCTTCTCGTAGAGCGTGAAGCTGTAGATGACGTTCTCGATCGGGTTTTCCGGACTTAGCAGGCGGTGCCCCATCAATCCCGAGGCGGCGGCGGCGGCAGGTCGGGCGAGACTTTGCAGATAGCGGCTGACGACCTGTTGCGCCGGCTGGTTGATCGTCGTGTCGGCCGTGAGATCGAGCCGGTCGAGGTCGTACAGCCGTTCTTCGCCGAGGAGCTGCGCAACGCGGATGCGCTGGGCATTGGTCGCTTTCTGGTCGACGAAGCGCGGCGCCGGCGGATCGACGCGCTCGCGCGTGCTGCGCAGCTTGACCGACTTGGCACGGTCCGCGAGTTCACGCGTGATCAAGCCGGCGCCGACCAGGAGTTCGAGATGGTCGTCGGTGGCCGCGTCGAGCGCCTTGCGGTTGGCGGCGAGGTAGTAGGAGGGCCGCCGCTCGGCAACGATCAGCGAGAGCACGTGCTTGAGCGCGCTGGCGTAGGCGAGTTCGCGCGAGGCGTTCTTTTTCGATCGTCCTTTTGCCGACGGATCGCCTCGTTTCAGCGTGCGGTTTATCTCGGCGAAGTCGAGTCCGTACCACGCCCAGAGTCCGTCTCCGACGCCATTGACCTCGCCGAAGCGCGGCGCCGCAGCGAGCGGAACGGTGTTCAGATACGCCATCACGGTTTTCTTTCGCATCGGTAGCGTATTGGGTCCGTCGAGATAGGCGCGAAGGCTGGCGGTGCCCATCTGCCGCAGTTTCTCGCCCATGCTCGAGGTCAGGCCCTCGGGCGAATGGCGGTATTTCTCGATCTGAGTCGGCAGCGTGCTGCCGCCGGGCACGTTGCGGTCGGGGTCGATCACGCTGATGCCTTTTTCGAGCAGTGCCTGGGCGAGGCGGTCCCATTCGACCGCAGGGTTTCGGGTGGGAAACTGCTCGGTCAGCAGTTCGCGATTTTCGATATGGAGCAGTGCGCTGACCAGGACCGGAGGAATGTCTTCGAAGCGGGCGTAGACGCGGGTCGGATGCTTGCCCTGGTAGAGCGGTTTGCCGTCGCTGTCGAGCAGGGTCAGGCCGGCCTGATCTTTCTCGTGGTAAGGCAGGAAGAGTCCCAGGTCTTTCGCGCGCGCCATCTGGACGCTGATCTTGGCCTGGGCGTCGACCTGCCAGCCCGCCTGTTCGAGCCGGGCGAGGTAATGCGGCAGCTTGCTGTAGCCGAGGCGCACGTCGTAGGGGCCGTCGCCCGGATAACGGACGCGTTCGGATCGCCCCGGCTCGACCCGCCAGGTCATTTTTTGCGCGGTCTTGACGAGATATCTGGCTTCGAGCGCCGACGACACGAGCTCGTAGGCGACGAGGCCGACGACGACCAGCAGCAGAAGCAGGATGCCGAGCGCGGCGAGAATGCGGCGTGGGATCTTACGCATCGTCAGACCCAGTCGCGCGGGGCCAGAAAGTTGGTATAAAGCTCGGCTTCCGGTGTTCCCGGCTGCGGCCGCCAGTCATAGCGCCATTTCACGAGCGGCGGCAGCGACATCAGAATCGACTCGGTGCGTCCGCCCGACTGCAGCCCGAACAGCGTGCCGCGATCGAATACCAGATTGAACTCGACGTAGCGGCCTCGCCGGTAGGCCTGGAAGTCGCGTTCGCGCTCGCCGTAGGCGATGTCCTTGCGGCGTTCCAGAATCGGCAGGTAGGCGTCGATGAACGCATCGCCGACGCTCCTGGTCATGCCGAAAGCGTGCTCGAAACCCCCTTCGGAGAAGTCATCGAAGAAGATGCCGCCCACGCCACGTGCCTCGTTGCGGTGCTTGAGGAAGAAGTAACGGTCGCACCATTCCTTGAAGCGCGGATGCAGCGTCGGTCCGTAAGGATCGAGTGCGCCCTTGCAGGCCAGGTGGAAGTGGCGGGCGTCCTGCTCGAAGCCGTAGTAAGGGGTGAGGTCCATGCCGCCGCCGAACCACCAGACCGGTGCTTCGCCGTCCTTGAGCGCGCTGAAGCAGCGTACGTTCATATGCACCGTCGGCACGTAGGGATTGCGTGGATGCAGCACCAGCGAGACGCCCATTGCTTCCCAGCGGCGCCCGGCGAGCTCGGGGCGGTGCGCGCTGGCCGAAGGCGGCAGCTCGACGCCGGTGACATGCGAAAAATTGACGCCGCCGCGCTCGAGCACGTTGCCTTCTTCGATCAGGCGCGAAATCCCGCCGCCGCCTTCTGGGCGTTCCCACGAATCAGCGCGGAAAGGCTGGCCGTCGGCGGCTTCGAGCGCGGCGACGATTCGCGACTGCAGGTCGAGCAGCCAGGTTTTGACGGCGGTGGGGTCGCAGGCGGTGGCAGACATCAGGGTCGAAGTACGGTTCCGGTGGCGAGGTCGATGAGGGTTGAGGGGCGGCGACGCGCGCCGATGCGGCCGTCGATGACGCGCACGCGCGCGCCGAACATTCTGCGGCATTGCGCCGCGGTTTTGGCGGGTTTGTGGCCGCTTTTGTTGGCGCTCGTCGAAACCAGCGCCATACCGAGGCTGCGGCACAGCGCGGCGGCACGCGGATGATCGGTCACGCGCACCGCGACCGTCGCGCGCCCTCCTGTCAATTCAGGCGGACAACGCCGCGACGCCGGGACGACCCAGGTCACCGGGCCGGGCCAAGCGCGCCGCATGCGCGTCCGCTCCGCCGCGTTCACAGCGCCGACGAAGGGCTGCAGGTGGCGATAATTGTCGGAAATCAGCAACATCCCCTTGCCCGGACTGCGGCCCTTGAGGCGAATCAGTCTGCGCAACGCGCGCGTGTTGCGCGGATCGCAGCCGAGCCCGTAGCACGATTCGGTCGGATAGGCGATGACACCGCCGCGCCTGATATAGGCATGCAGACCCGGTTGCGCCCCTGTGCGGCTGTCCGCGGTGCTCACCACGCCTGCGGACTCACTTCTTGTTGCTGCGGTCGAGGGCGCGCCAGCCGATGTCGCGACGGTATTGCATGCCGTCGAAGTGGATCGCGGCGACTGCCTCGTAGGCGCGTTTCTGCGCCATACGCACGCTGTCCCCGAGCGCTGTGACGGCGAGCACGCGGCCGCCGCTCACGACCGTTCGACCGTCCTGTTCGCTGGTGCCGGCGTGGAAGACCCGGAGATCCTCGCTCGCGCCAGGCAAGGCGGCGATGAGCGCGCCTTTCTGCGGGGTGTCGGGATAGCCGGCCGCAGCGAGCACGACGGCGAGCGCGGTGCGTCGGTCCCACTCCGCCTGCGCCTGGTCGAGACGGCCGGCGACGGCTGCTTCGAGCAGCGCGACAAGGTCGGACTTCAGCCGCATCATGATCGGTTGGGTTTCGGGGTCGCCCATCCTGCAGTTGAATTCGAGCACCTTGGGTGCGCCATCCGGCGAGACCATGATGCCGGCGTAGAGGAAGCCGGTGTAGCGGATGCCGTCGGCCGCCATGCCCTCGACGGTCGGGACGATGACCTCGCGCATGATGCGGGCGTGCAGCTGGGGCGTGACGACAGGCGCTGGCGAGTAGGCGCCCATGCCGCCGGTGTTCGGACCCTGGTCGCCGTCCTGCAGGCGCTTGTGGTCCTGGCTCGACGCCAGCGCGAGGACGTGCTCGCCGTCGACCATGACGATGAAGCTCGCTTCCTCGCCCGTGAGGCATTCCTCGATCACGACCCGGTGTCCGGCTTCGCCCATGCTGTTGCCGGCAAGCATGGCGTCGACGGCCGCGTGGGCCTCTTCGGCGCTCGCCGCGACGACGACGCCTTTGCCGGCCGCGAGGCCGTCGGCCTTGACGACGATCGGCGCGCCCTGGGCGTCGATATAGGCGTGCGCGGTGGCCGCGTCGGTAAAGGTGGCGAAAGCCGCGGTCGGGATGCCGTGCCGCGCCATGAATTGCTTGGCGAAATCCTTCGACGACTCGAGCTGCGCGGCGGCCTGTGTCGGGCCGAAAATCTTGCGGCCGGCGGCACGGAAGGCGTCGACCACGCCGGCTGCGAGCGGCGCCTCGGGACCGACGACGGTCAGGCCGATGTCTTCGCGCTGCGCGAATTCAAGCAGCGCGGGAATCTCCGAAATCGACACATTGACGAGGCCGTCTTCGTGCGCCGTGCCGCCATTTCCGGGCGCGACGAAAACCCGTGAGACCTTGGGCGATTGCGCGAGCTTCCAGGCGAGTGCGTGTTCGCGTCCACCGGAGCCGATGACAAGAATTTTCATGCAGGAATCAGCGCTCGCAGATCAGGTTTGAGGAAGCGGAAACGCTTTCGGAAGCGGTCGACCGCATGGCTCGCATCCCCGGACTAGTGACGGAAATGGCGGGTGCCGGTGAACACCATCGCGATGCCATGCGCGTTGGCGGCGGCGATGACCTCGTCGTCGCGCATCGAACCGCCGGGCTGGATCACGGCCTTGATGCCCACGGCCGCAGCCTGGTCGATGCCGTCGCGGAAGGGGAAGAAGGCGTCGGACGCCATCACCGAACCCGGCACGGCAAGCGCGGCGTGCTCGGCCTTGATCGCGGCGATGCGCGCGGAGTTGACGCGGCTCATCTGCCCCGCGCCGACGCCGACCGTCATGCGGTCCCTGGCGTAGACGATGGCGTTGGACTTGACGAATTTCGCGACCCGCCAGGCGAACAGCAGGTCTTCCATTTCCACGGCGGTCGGCGCACGTTCGGTCACGGTCTTCAACGGGCCGTGCAGCAGCACGTCGGCGTCCTGCACGAGCAGGCCGCCGGCCACCCGCTTCATATCGAGCTGGGCCGTGCCCGACTGATCCGGGTTCGCGGCCGGCGCTGGCGCCCATCGGCCGCATTCGAGCAGACGCACGTTCTTCTTCGCGGCGACCGCGGCGCTGGCTTCCGCGCTGACTTCGGGTGCGATGATGACTTCGACGAACTGACGCTCGACGATCGCCGCCGCCGTCGCCCCGTCGAGGCGGCCGTTGAAGGCGATGATGCCGCCGAAGGCCGACTCGGGATCGGTCTGGTAGGCGCGGTTGTAGGCTTCCAGAAGATCGGCGCCGTAGGCGACGCCGCAGGGATTGGCGTGTTTGACGATGACGCAGGCCGGCGCCGCGTCGAACTGCTTGACGCACTCGAGCGCCGCGTCGGTGTCGGCGATGTTGTTGTACGAGAGCTCCTTGCCCTGAAGCTGGCGCGCCGTGGCGATCGTGCCGAGCGGCGCGTTCGCCTCGACATAGAAGGCACCGGCCTGATGCGGATTCTCGCCGTAACGGCAAGTCTGGGCGCGGGTGAACTGCAGATTGAGCTTCTCGCCGAAGGGCTCGCGCGCGTTCTCGTCGTTGAGCGCCGTCAGATAGTTGCTGATCGCACCGTCGTATTCGGCAGTGTGGGAAAACGCCTTCTTCGCCAGATTGAAACGGGTGGCGTCGGATAGCGCGCCGCCGTGGGCCTGCATTTCGGCGACCAGCGCCGGGTAGTCTGCGGGATCGGTGACGATCGCCACAAAGCGGTAGTTCTTCGCCGACGAGCGCACCATCGCCGGGCCCCCGATGTCGATGTTCTCGATCGCCTCGTCGAGCGTGTGCGGCTTCGAGACCGTCGCGATGAAGGGATAGAGGTTGACGCAGACGAGATCGATCGTGCCCATGTCGTGCGCCGTCATCGTCGCGACATGCTCGGGCAGGTCGCGGCGCGCGAGGATGCCGCCATGCACTTTCGGGTGCAGGGTCTTCACGCGGCCGTCGAGCATTTCGGGAAAGCCGGTGTATTCGCTGACGTCGATCACCGCGAGGCCGGCGTCGCGCAGGGCTTTGGCGGTGCCGCCGGTGGACAGCAGTTCGACGCCGCCGGCGGCGAGTGCGCGCGCGAAATCGACAAGGCCGGTTTTGTCCGACACGGAAAGCAGGGCACGTTTGATCGTCATGGGGTTAGTCCGAGAAGCCGTGTTCGCGCATTTTCTTGCGCAGGGTATTGCGGTTGATGCCGAGCATTTCCGCGGCGCGCGTCTGGTTGCCCTCGGCGCGGTCGAGGATGTAGGCCAAGAGCGGTTTTTCGACCGCGCTCACCACCATGCCGTAAATCTCGCTCGGCGTTTCGCCGTCGAGGTCCTTGAAATAGCGGTTGAGCGACCGCCGCACACAGGCGGCGATTTCGTTTTCTTCTATCATTTTGAAGTTCCCCTTATGCCGCGAGCCGTGAGGCCGGCAGCAGGTCGTCCGCGTTATTGTTGTCTTGGCTGGTTTCATAGCGCAGACGGGTGTCCGCGCGCGCCGCCTGGGCGAAATAGTCGGTGACGACTGCAAGTTGCTCGGTCACCGAATCGAGCCGGTTCATGGCGTGACGGAAAGCGCTGCTGCCGACGAGGCCCCGGGTGTACCAGGAAATATGCTTGCGCGCGACCCGCACGCCCGTGACGTCGCCGTAAAAGCCGTACAGGTCGTGGAGGTGCTCGAGCAGCACGGCGTGGATTTCGGACACTTCGGGTTGCGGAAGATGTTCGCCGGTACGCAGGTAATGCTCGATCTCGCGGAAGATCCACGGCCGACCCTGCGCGGCGCGACCGATCATCACGGCGTCGGCGCCGGTATGTCGAAGAACGTACCGGGCCTTCTCAGGCGTCGTGATGTCGCCGTTGGCGATGACCGGGATCTTGGCCGCGGCCTTGACCGCGCGGATGGTGTCGTATTCGGCCTCGCCCGAGTAGCCGCAGGCACGCGTGCGGCCGTGCATCGCGAGCGCCTGGATGCCGGCGTTCTCGGCGATTTTCAGGATGCTGAGCGCGTTCCGGTGCTCGCGGTCCCATCCGGTACGGATCTTCAGGGTCACCGGGACTTCGGGGACGGCCTTGACCACCGCGTCGAGAATACGCCCGACGAGCGGCTCGTCCTGCAACAGCGCCGACCCGGCCATCACGTTGCAGACCTTCTTCGCCGGGCATCCCATGTTGATGTCGATGATCTGCGCGCCGCGATCGGCATTGTGACGCGCGGCCTCGGCCATCATGGCCGGGTCGGCGCCGGCGATCTGCACGCTGATCGGGTCGACCTCGCCTTCGTGGTTGGCGCGCCGCGCGGTCTTGGCCGAGCCGTACAGCAGCGAGTTCGACGTCACCATCTCCGATACGGCCATGCCCGCTCCCAGCTTCTTGCAAAGCTGGCGGAACGGCCGATCGGTCACCCCGGCCATGGGGGCGACGATCAGGCGGTTTTTGAGA
This sequence comes from uncultured Thiobacillus sp., assembly GCA_966433795.1. GTDB lineage: Bacteria > Pseudomonadota > Gammaproteobacteria > Burkholderiales > Thiobacillaceae > Thiobacillus. The sequence continues at coordinate 18,503 of CBJMYK010000002.1, forward strand.
AGGTGCGGGCCGATGCGCATAAGGGCTGGCATTTTACTCTCCTCGCCGACGCCCACCAAGCCGGCGGAAATTGCCGGTGCGTGCGAGCGCGCGACGCGCGACGGGCTACTATGATCGGATCATCCAACGACCGAGAAAGGGGAGGTATGAGCTTCGCGTCCGAGTTCAAACAGTTCATCGCCAAGGGCAATGCGATGGACCTCGCGGTCGGCGTCATCATCGGCGCCGCGTTCAGCAAGATCGTGTCGTCGATCGTCGACGATCTCATCATGCCGGTCGTCGGCGCCGTGTTCGGCGGCTTCGATTTTTCCAACCTGTTCGTCGCACTCGGGCGCGTGCCGGAAGGCGTGCCGCTGACGCTCGCGGAGGTCAGGAAAGCCGGCGTGCCCGTGCTCGCCTACGGCAGCTTCCTGACCGTGCTGCTCAATTTCCTCATTCTCGCCTTGATCGTCTTCCTGATCGTCCGGCAGATCAACCGGCTGAAGCGGCCGGCGTCTGCCGCACCGGCCGCTCCGCCGGAGGACGTCATGCTGCTGCGCGAGATCCGCGACGCCCTCAAACAAAAATAGATCCGCCTGATACAGCGACTGCGGATCGCAGCGTGCGATCCAGTGGTCACGCCGGGCTACAATCGCGGCGGTCGCTTTGCCCGCCGTCGGCGGGCGAGGCAGTATTTCTGTTGCTGGGGACATCACGATGAAACGAATTCAGGGCGCGTGCCTGCTTGCCGGTCTGGGGATGCTGGGCGGCGGCGTACAGGGGGCCGAGATGCCGGTTAGCGACCTGGGCGTACTGCTGGGGGGCGGCTGGGCTGACGACAGCCTCGTCGGCGGCAAGGACGGCGAAGCCAACCCGGTGTTCGGCCTGCGCTACAGCCAGCAGCTCGATCGCGATTTTCGTCTGTTCGGCGACCTCGTCTACGGCGCGTACGACGGCGACCGCGCCGGGGTCGGTGACGCCGGCCTGACGACGCTCCGCGGTGGCGTCGAATGGGTTTTTTCGCGGCAGCGGCAGTACAACTGGTTTCTCGCGGGCGGCCTCGGGCTGATGCGTGCAGAGAGCGACGACGGCGTCGACTTCAACCGGCCCGCGGCGTCCCTCGGCTTGGGCCAGTCGTGGGCCGTCGGTCCGAACGACGCCTTGCGTTGGGAACTGCGCGCCGACCGTTCCTTCGGCAACGCCACGCTTCCGGGCGCCAGCCTTACCCAGGTTCAAGCCCTCGTCGGTTACACCTGGGGGCTCGGCGAGCCGCTCGATTCCGATGGAGACGGGGTGATCGACCGCGTCGAACAATGTCCCGATACGCCGAAAGGCGCGACGGTCGACGCGCGCGGCTGTCCGCTCGATTCCGATACCGACGGGGTCTTCGACGGGCCCGACCGCTGTCCGGCCACGCCGGCCGGCGCGGCGGTCGACGCGAGCGGCTGTCCGCTCGACAGCGACCACGACGGCGTTCCCGATGCGCGCGACAAATGCCCGAACAAGCCCGCACGCGGCAGCGCCTGGTTGGACGGACGCGAATACCACGCCAGGAT
>CBJMYK010000003.1:0-19544 GCA_966433795.1 uncultured Thiobacillus sp.
CGCGCAGCCCGGGGGGCGGCGTCGACGAAGCCGCCGGCAGCTGCGCGGGGGGCGCAGGCGGCGGTTGCTGCGGGGCCTGCGGATCGATCTCGGGCGCGAACGGCTCCGGTCGGGACGGGGTGGGCGCCAGGGGCTCGTCCGGCTCCGCTGGCGCGGGCGGACTCGGCGGTACATCGTCCGGTTTCAATGGGTTCCCAGGCGGCCAGGGACCCGGTCCGAGCGGCGGGCGCGGCGGGGCAGGGCGTCCCGCGCGGGGTCCGGCGGTTCCGCTTGTCTGGTCCGGCGTTGCGAACGGCTGCGCTGTGGATTCGAACCCTGTCGGGTGCGGGTCTGCGCCCGGCAGGTTTTCGGCGAGCGCGACCTGCACGGTTTGGCCGTCATACTCGATAGGGATCAGATGGGGCTCGCCTGCGCCGCCGCCGGAGGCTGCAGGTCGGGGCGTCGGCGTCGCAGCCGTGGTCGGTTCGTCGAGCGGTGTGCCGCTGATGACCCCGCCCACTAGAACCGCGGTTACGGCCGCGCCGGCGACGATCGTGCCGGCGGGCGTGAGGAGCGCGGAAAGCAGCATGGCGAGCATGCCGAGACGCCGGGTGCGGCGGCGCGAGGCGGATTTATCGGTTTTGTTAGGCATTAACGGCGTCTTCGAACATCGACGCCACGGGCGCTGCAATTCCCGTTCCACGCCCGGGTCGCCCATCGGCCCGCAATCACGCGGCGTGCCGACGCGGCGGACCGCGCGGTCTGTGGAGGAATCGCCGTTACCGTCTGCCGCTCGACAGCTATTTGAGCAGGCGTCGGCGCGTGAGCGCGAGGGCGACGACGTAGCCCAGCGTGCCGTAGATCAGCAGCGCGAACGTATGCAGGGCGATGTCGTCGGGCCGGTTGCCGACGACGAGCGGGCGCGCGAGGTCGATGGCGTGCGTCAGCGGCAGCCAGGCCGAGACCGCCTGCACCGGTAGCGGCAGCTGCGACACTGGGAAGAACACCCCGCACAGCAGCACCATCGGCGTGATCACGAGCGTGAAGTAGTAGAGAAAGAAATCGTAGCTCGGCGAGAGCGCGTTCATGACGAGCCCCATGCCGCCGAAGCAGAAGCCGACTAGCGCCACCACCGGGATGATCCACAGCGTCATCCAGAAGTGGCCGTAAAGGCCCAGCCCCCAGATCACCGCGAGGATCGCGAGACCCGACAGCAGGCTCTTCGCAACCGCCCAGCTCAGTTCGCCGAGCATCACGTCGTCGAGCGTGAGTGGCGCGTTCATGATCGCGTCCCAGGTGCGCTGGACGTGCATGCGCGAAAAGCTCGAGTACAGCACTTCGAAGGTCGCCGCGTTCATCGTGCTGTAGGCGACCGTGCCGGCGGCGAGGAAGGTCAGGTAGGGCATGCCGCCCACGTCGGGCAGCAGGCGGCCGAGGCCGTAGCCGAGGCCGAGCATGTAGAGCATCGGGTCGGCCAGGTTGCCGAGGATGGACGGGATCGCGAGCTTGCGCCAGACCAGATAATTGCGCTGCCATACCGGGACGAAGCGCCACGACAGACGCGGGAGCCGCATATAACTAGTCACGCAGATCCCTCCCCGTGAGTTTGAGAAACACGTCTTCGAGGTTTGACGGCCGGTGCAGGTAGCGCAGCGTCGGCACCCGCTTGAGTTCGGCAATCACGCGCTCGCCTTCGTCGGTGTAGCAGAAGAGCGTTTCGCCGACGGTCTCGAAGCGCTCGCACACGGCGCCCGCGCGGTCGCGCGTCCAGTTTTCGAGGCCTTCGCCGAAAATCTCGACCACGGCAGGCTCGATGTGCGACTCGATCAATTCGCGCGGCGCCCCCTCGGTCATGACCCGTCCGTGATCGAGGATCGCGAGGCGGTCGGTCAGGCGCTCGGCCTCGTCCATGAAATGCGTCGTCAGGACGATGGTCTTGCCGGCATTGATCAGGCGCCGCAGGCCCTGCCAGATCAGATGGCGCGCCTGGGGGTCGAGCCCGGTCGTGGGTTCGTCGAGAAACAGAATGTCGGGGTCGTGCACGAGCGCGCGGGCCAGCGTGAGGCGGCGCTTCATCCCGCCCGAGAGTTGCGCGATCCGGGCGTCGGCCTTGTTCGCGAGGCCGGCGAATTCGAGCAGTTCGGGCACGCGCGCAGCGATGGCCGCTTTGCTCATGCCGAAATAGCGGCCGTAGGCGAGCAGGTTTTCGCGGACCGAAAAATCCGGATCGAGATTGTCCATTTGCGGCACGACGCCGACCTTCATCCGCGCCTCCCGCGCCTGCGCGGGCACCGCGAGTCCGGCGAGTTCGATGCTGCCGCCGTCGGGTTCGATGAGGCCGAGCAGCAGCCGCAAGGTCGTCGTCTTGCCGGCGCCGTTGGGCCCGAGCAGGCCGAAGCATTCGCCGCGCCGTACGTGCAGGTCGAGGCCGCGCACGACCTCGATGTCGCCGTAGCGCTTGGTGAGGCCGTGCACCTTCAGCACGGGCACGCCTCGAGGAAAGCCTGCTTGAGCTCTTTGAGCTTGCCGTGGAAGAAATGCCCCGCGTCGGGAATCGCCTTGGTCGTGAGCTGCTGGCGCTCGGCCCACAGGCGGATCGCGGGCGGCGGGATCAGTTCGTCGGCCTCGCCGAAGATCACGACCGTGTCGGCCGGTACCGCGTCGAACTCGTACATCGTCACGGCCGGCGCGACGAGAATCAGGCGTTTCGCCGGCAGTTCCTGGCGCAGCCGATGCTGCACGAAGGCGCCGAAGGAGAATCCGGCGAGCGCCCACGGCAGGCCCGGGTAGCTCGCCTCGACGAAGCGGGCGACGGCCAGCAGGTCGTCGGTCTCGCCCATCCCCGCGTCGAATTCGCCGTCGCTCATGCCGACGCCGCGGAAGTTCGGCCGCACGCTGACCCACCCTGCCTCGTTCGCGGCCTTGGCCAGCGTCGTCACGACCTTGTTGTCGAGGCTGCCGCCGTGCAGCGGATGCGGGTGCGCGACGAGCAGCAGGCCGTGCCGATCGGTTTCAGGGTCGTCGATCACCGTTTCCAGTCTGCCCGCCGGCGCCGGGATACGCAGTTTGTAGCGTTTCACTTGAGCCGCAAGCGCTCGACGATCCGGCCTTGCTTGAGATGGGCCTCGAAAATCTCGTCGATGTCGCTCTCGTCGACGTAGGTGTACCAGACGCCTTCGGGATAGACCACCAGAACCGGCCCTTCGTCGCAGCGGTCCATGCACCCGGCGGTGTTGATGCGGCATTGGCCTTCGCCGTTCATGTTGGCCTGCTTGATCTTCTTCTTCAGATAGTCGCGCATGTGCTGGCCGCCGGCGGCGCCGCAACACTTGGCGCCGTCGTCGCGCTGGTTGGTGCAGAAAAAGACGTGGTGTTTGAAATACGGGTCAGTCATTCCGAAAAGTCCGAATATTTGAGGGCGTTGCCGTAGGCCTTGTCGACGGGATATTTGCGCGCGTTGAGCGCGAGCTTGTCGGCCGCCGCTTCCAGCAGGTCGATCCCGAGCACGTCTGCAAGTCGCGTCAGGTAGATGAGGACGTCGGCGATTTCCTGGCGCACTGCTTCTCGCCGCTCGGGGTCGAGGTCCTGGCTCTCCTGCGGGGTCAGCCATTGAAAGGGCTCGAGCAGTTCGGACGCTTCCACCGAAAGCGCCATGGCCAGGTTTTTCGGCGTATGGTAGCGATCCCATGCCCGCGCTTGCGCGAACGCGCGAATGCGCCGGCGCAGCGTGTCGAGGTCGTCGATGTCGTGTTCAGGCATGGGCAGCATGATACCGCGCCGGGCGACAGGCTCACGACACTGCTGTCGACGCGCCAACGTCGCGCGCCGACCGCGGCGTTGCCGATGCGCTGTTTTCCCGCATTTTTTTTGGCTGGCCTATGGCTTGCTAGTAGTCCTTTCCATTAACGCCAGTTTTTTTAATTCGCTGGCATAATGCCGGCGAATTACTACATACAACGGGGGGTGGACATGATCACGATTAAAAAGCATATCTTGCGCGCCGGCTTGGTGCTCGCAGTGGTCGCCGTTGCAGGCTGCTCGGGCACACCGACTTATCCGCCCGCACCCGAGCGCACCGGGCAATACGACTGGAATTATCTGGTCGGGCCGGGCGACTCGGTCAACGTCTTCGTGTGGCGCAATCCCGAAGTCTCGGGCACCTTCCCGGTGCGCCCGGACGGCAAGATGACCATGAATCTGGTCGAGGATCTGCAGGCGTCCGGCAAGACCCCGACGCAACTCGCCCGCGATATCGAAAAAGCGCTGGCAAAGTACATCCAGGAACCGATCGTGACCGTCATCGTCGGCGGCGGCATCGGTCCTTTCGACCAGCAGATCCGCGTGGTCGGCGAAGCGGCCAAGCCGCAGGCGCTCAATTACCGCGAAAAGATGAGTCTCGTCGACCTCATGATCGCGGTCGGCGGTCTGACCGATTTCGCGGCCGGCAACAAGGCCTACATTCTGCGCACCGTCGACGGCAAGCAGGAGCGCCTCGGCGTGCGTCTCGAAGACCTGCTGCGCGGCGGCGACGTCTCTGCCAACGTCGACATGCGCCCCGGCGATGTCCTGGTCGTGCCTGAAAGCCTGTTCTAAACGTGTCTGCGCCGCCCCAAGCGGCGCTTTTTGATGGCTGAGGGTCCTTCCTATGGATCAAGTCTTGCAGCAAGTTCTCGGGTATGCCAAAGCGGCATGGCAGCGTCGCTGGTGGGGCGTCGCGGTCGCGTGGCTGGTGTGCATCGTCGGCTGGACCTGGGTGATGATCATTCCCGATCGCTACCAGGCGTCGGCGCGGGTTTACGTCGACACGCAAACCCTGTTGAAACCCCTGCTGTCGGGTCTCGCGGCCGAACCGAACGTCGAGCAGCAGATCAAGCTCATGACGCGCCAGCTGGTCAGCCGTCCGACGCTGGAAAAGGTCGCGCGGATGACCGATCTCGACGTGAGGGCCAAGACGCCCGAGCAGACCGAGGCGATGCTCAACGGGCTCGCGAGCAAGATCTCGATCGCCGACGCGGGCCGCGAGAATCTCTATACGATCAGCTACCAGGACGCGAACGGCGAACTCGCCAAGAAGGTCGTGCAGTCGCTGCTCACGATCTTCGTCGAGACGAGCCTCGGCAAGACCCGTCAGGATATTTCCAGTTCACAGCGCTTCATCGAAGAGCAGCTACAGCAATACCAGCAGAAACTCACGGACGCCGAGAACGCGCTCAAGGAATTCAAGCAGAAGAACATCGGCATGATGCCCGGGCAGGGCGGCGACTACTACGCCAAATTGGCCGAGGCGAGCGCCCAGTTGCGCCAGGCGCAACTCGACCAGCAGGAGGCGGCTAACCGCCGCAATCAGCTCAAGCGTCAGCTGGCCGACGAAGAGCCCGAGCTGACCGCGGCCGCCGCCGCGGTCTCGACGGACAGCGAAATCGACGGGCGCATCCAGGCCTTGCAGAAGCAGATGGACCAGTTGCGCCTGCAATACACCGAGCTGCATCCGGACATCCAGGCGACCAAGCGCCTGATCGAAAAGCTCGAGCAACAGAAGAAGATCGACCTCGCGCAGAAGAAGGCCGATCCGGCCGGCGCGCGTATCCAGAATCCGGTTTATCAGCAGCTCACGATCGCGATCGCCGAAGCGGATGCAACCGTCGCGTCGCTCAGCGCGCGCGTGGCCGAGTATCAGCGTCGCTACAGCGAACTGCGCAACGCCTCGAACATGATCCCGCAGGTCGAGCAGGAATACACCCAGCTGATGCGCGACTACGACGTCTATCGCCAGAATTACGACGCGCTGCTGAAGCGCAGGGAGTCGGTGACGATGTCGGGCGAGGTCGAGAGCAAGACCGACACCGTCGACTTCCGTGTCATCGATCCTCCTTTCGTGCCGAGCCAGCCGGCTTGGCCGAACCGACCGCTGCTGTTGTCGCTGGTGACGCTCGGCGGTCTCCTTGCCGGCGTCGCCGTGGCATTCCTCCTGAGCCAGTTGCGGCGCACGGTCACCGACCGCCGCGTGCTGCGGGAGCTTACCGGACTGCCGCTGCTTGGCGCGGTGTCGCGGGTGGAAACCGAACAGTCCCGGCGCCGCCGGCGCAAGGGGTTGCTGACCTATCTGGCCGCCCTCGGCAGTCTGATTGCGGCTTACGGTGCCGTGATGGTCCTGCAACTGGTGGTGACGCGCGCGGGTTAGGAGGAAGCATGAGCATTATTGAAAAAGCGGCCGGCAAGATCGGCGCGGGCGCGGGCGCACGAACCGGCTTGCCGGAGGCCACTGAAGGCGTGGCGGACGCCAGTCTGATCGAAGGCGCGATGGCCACCCAGCGCAGCAGCAGTCACGCCAATCCCTTCGTCGCCACGCCGGTCGAGCCGATGTTCAGCACGCCCGATCCCGACCCGACGCTCGAGGGCAACAGTCAGGTGCAATCGATCAACCTGGCGCGCCTGCATCGCATGGGCGTGGTGTCGCCCGACGCCGAGAAAAGCCAGATCGCCGAAGAGTTCCGCATCATCAAGCGACCGCTGATCGCGAATGCTTTCGGACAGGGCGCTGCGCGGGTCAAGAACGGCAATCTCATCATGGTGACAAGCTCGCTGCCGGGCGAGGGCAAGAGCTTTTGCGCGATCAATCTCGCGATCTCGATGGCGATGGAGATGGATCGTACCGTGCTGCTGATCGACGCCGACGTCGCGAAGCCGCGCGTGCCCGAATATCTCGGTATTCACGCCGACAAGGGTCTGCTCGATGTGCTGCAGGACAAGGATCTCAAGCTCTCCGACGTGCTCATCAAGACCGACATCGCCAAACTGACAGTGTTGCCGGCCGGGCGCACCTACAAGCGCGCGACCGAGCTGCTGGCGAGTGCGGCAATGACCCGGCTGGTCGAAGACATAGGCAACCGCTACCCCGACCGCATCATCCTCTTCGATTCGCCGCCCTTACTCGCGACCAGCGAGTCTAGCGTGCTCGCCACGCACATGGGACAGATCGTCATGGTGGTCGAGGCGGAAAAGACTTCTCAGGAGGCCGTGCGCGAAGCGCTGAGCCACATCCAGTCATGCGAAGTGGTGGGCATGCTCCTCAACAAGACCACGCCGACGCCGGGCGCCGATTACTACTATGGCTACTATGGCAGTTACGGCAAATAGGCGCCGCGGCGACGACCCGCACGGGGCGGCGCAGCGCGTACGCCGGGCGCGGATCTGGTCGGCCTGCATCGCGCTGGGCTACGTGTCGGCGAGTCACGCGATCGACTGGCGCTTCGAACCGACGCTGACTGCTTCGACCACCTATACCGACAACGTCAATCAAAGCGCGACCGACCCCGACAATGCACTGATCCTCAGTGCCACGCCCGGATTCACGCTGCGCTCGGAAGGTTCGCGTCGGGTCCAGGCGTCGCTGCACTATGGCGCGACCGGAGTCCTGCGCTTCGGCGACGACGAGAGCGACGACCTTTATCACAATCTCAATGCAGTCGGTAAGGCTGAACTTGTCGAGGATTTCCTCTACATTGACGGCACCGCACGCGTTTCCCAGGAGCTGATTTCGCTGCTCGGTTCGCCGGCCGATGCGGAAATCAATGCCAGCAACCGCGCCACGGTCGGCACCTATTCGATCAGCCCCTACATTCAGAAACGCCTCGGCACACTGGCCTATGCGCAGGCTCGCTATACCAAGAGCGGGGCAATTTTCGAGAACGACGTCGCGTCCAATTCGAACTCGAACGCACTCACGGCAAGCCTGAGTAGCGGCACGCGCTTCGACGACCTCACGTGGTCGCTCGACTACGCGATCCGCGAGACCGACTACCGCGACAGCGCCGATACGACCTTCGAGCGTACGAGCGCGACGTTGGGCTACGCGCTGACGCGCAAATTCCGCGTGTTCGGCACGGTCGGCGAGGACAGCAACGAATACCTGAGCGTGACCGACACCGACGGATCGTTCTATCGCCTCGGCTTCGGCTGGGCACCGACTCGCCGGACCAACCTCGAAGCCTGGGCGGGCGAAAGCTATTTCGGCCCGACCTACGGCGTTTCCGCCAGCCACAGGACCCGGCAGACACGCTGGGAGCTGCGTTATTCAGAGGATGTGAGCGATATTTCACGCTTGGTCACGGATTTCAGCGATCTGCAGAGTGCAACGGTGAAGTCATGTCCTCCCGGGACGAGGCTTACCGTCCCGGTCACGGTGCGTAACGCGCTCGTGGCCGGTTGCGACGTAGATCTCCTTTTCGGCACTTCGCTTCTCAATAACGTATTCATCGCCAAGCTGCTGACCGCCGGCGCGTCCTGGGACATCGGTGTGCGCACCACGATATCGTTGCGCCTCTCGGACCTGACACGGGAATTTCAGACGACGACACAGGGCGAGGACCGGGTGCGGATTCTCTCCGCCTTCATCAACCATCGCCTGTCGCCGAGAACGTCCGCCAATGGCGGTCTTTCGTTCATCCGCAACAGCCTGGACAGCACCGCGACGCGCGGCGCCGCGCGCGAGGACGACATCATGAGCCTCGACCTCGGCCTCAATCATCGCTTCGCCGAGCAGCTCAACGGCGCGCTGACTTACCGCCATACGGAACGCGAGTCAAACGCGGCGAACGCGGACTACGACGAGAACCGCATCACGGCTTCGGTCACCATGCGCTTCTGACTTGTCCGCCCGACCAGCACGGTCGTCCTGCGTTTCCCTGCACGCTCCGGCAGGCCTCACTGAGATAACGGATCGCCATGTACGAAGATTATTACCGCTTTAGCGCCAAGCCCTTCCAGCTCAGCCCCGATCCGCGCTTTTTCTTCGGTTCGAAGGGGCACAAGCGGGCGATGGCCTACCTCGATTACGGTCTCTCGCTCGGTGAGGGCTTCATCGTCATCACCGGCGAGGTCGGCGCGGGCAAGACGACGCTCGTGCGCAACCTGTTCCGGCAGCTCGAGACCCACAACCTCGTCGCCGCGCAACTTGTCTCGACGCAGCTCGATGCAGAAGACACGCTGCGCAGCGTCGCCGCATCGTTCGGGCTCGAGCACGAGGGGCTGACCAAGTCGGCCCTGCTCAAAAACCTCGAGGATTTTCTTGCGGCGGCTGCGCGCCAGGGGAAACGCGCGCTGCTGGTCGTCGACGAAGCGCAGAATCTCACGCCGCGCGCGGTAGAGGAGCTGCGCATGCTCTCGAATTTCCAGAACGACGAACGCTCGCTGATCCAGACCTTCCTGTTGGGGCAGCCCGAATTTCGCGGCATCCTGCAGAGTCCCGACATGCAGCAACTGCGCCAGCGCGTCGTCGCCTCCTATCATCTCGGCCCGCTTGACGCGGACGAGACGCGCGGCTATATCGAACACCGCCTGCGCACCGTCGGATGGCAAGGCATGCCCGGCTTCGACGACTCGGCTTTTGCCGCGCTGCATCGCTTCAGCGGCGGCATCCCGCGACGGCTCAACACCACCTGCGATCGCCTGCTGCTCTTCGGCTTCCTCGAGGAGAAGCGTCATTTCGGCGAGGCGGAAGTCGACGAGGTGATCGCCGACCTCAGGAACGAAGTCGCCCACCAGACGTTCGGCGGGAGCGCCGAGGCCGAAGCCCGTGCCGGGAGCGGACTGTTGTACGGCGAGGACGGCGGGCGACTCGCACAGCGCATCGAACACCTCGAACGTTCGGTCAATCGCATCCTTCCCATCGTGCGCAAGATTCTCTACACGGTGAGCGAGCGCGAGGCGGCGAACGAGACGAATCCGCCCGAACAGCACGACATCGCGCGCTAAGTTTCGTGATGACCCAGATTCTTTGCGTCGCAGGCGCCCGTCCCAATTTCATGAAAATCGCGCCGGTGATGGCAGCGCTGGCCGAAGCCCGCATCACCGCGCAATTGCTGCACACCGGCCAGCACTACGACGCGGCCATGAGCGATGGCTTCTTCGCCGATCTCGGCATTCCGCAGCCCGATCATCATCTCGAGGTCGGCTCGGGCAGCCACGCGGTGCAGACCGCCGAGGTCATGAAACGCTTCGAGCCGGTGCTCGAGCGCGTCCAGCCGCAGGCAGTGCTGGTCGTCGGCGACGTCAACTCGACGCTCGCTTGCGCACTCGTCGCGGCAAAACGCGGCGTACGCGTGATCCACGTCGAAGCCGGCCTGCGCAGCTACGACCGCGGCATGCCGGAGGAAATCAACCGCGTGCTGACCGACCAGATATCGGATTTGCTTTTCACGACCGAAAAGAGCGCGCTCGCGAACCTGCAGCGCGAGGGCATCGACCCCGCGCGGGTCGAATTCGTCGGCAACGTGATGATCGACACCCTGTACCGCAATCTCGAGCGCGCGGCTCCTGCGGCGCGTACGCTCGGTGCGGCGCCGGCCGGCTATGCAGTTCTGACGCTGCATCGCCCATCCAACGTCGACCATGCCGACACGCTCGCTGCGCTGCTCGACGTCGTTGCCGAAATCAACCGCACCTTGCCGGTCGTCGTGCCGCTACATCCGCGCACGCGGGGCAATATCGAGAAATTCGGTCTCACCGCGAAACTCGACGGCCTGCGCGTGCTGCCGCCGCTCGGCTATCTGGAAATGCTCGGTCTGATGCGCGAAGCGAAACTGGTGCTGACCGATTCCGGCGGCATCCAGGAAGAAACGACGGCGCTCGGCGTTCCCTGCCTGACGCTGCGCACGAGCACCGAACGGCCAATCACGATAGCCGAGGGTACCAATACGCTCGTAGGGCCCGACCCGGCCGCAATTCGAGCCGCGTTCGCCGACGTGATGGCGGCCCGCGGCAAAGCGGGCCGCATTCCGGAGTACTGGGACGGCCGCGCGGCGACGCGCATCGCTCATCATCTCCAGGGCTGGCTGCCGCAGCACAAAGGCGCCCGGGCGGGGGGCGCAGGCCGATGAAGAACGCGATGTCGATCGACGTCGAGGATTACTTCCAGGTATCGGCGTTCGCGCCGCACATCCCGCGTGCGCAATGGAACACGCTGCCGTGCCGGGTCGAACGCAACGTCGACCTGATTCTCGGACTGCTCGACGAGACCGGTTCGAAGGCGACCTTCTTCACGCTCGGCTGGATCGCAGAGCGTTATCCCCAGGTAGTGCGCCGCATCGTCGACACCGGTCACGAACTCGCAAGTCACGGCTACGGACACGAGCGCGCCAGCGACCTCACGCCGGCGGCGTTCCGCGAGGACATCACGCGCGCCAAGCGCCTACTCGAGGATCTCGGCGGGGTCCGCGTGCGTGGCTATCGTGCGCCGAGTTTCTCGATCAATCGTGGCAACTGGTGGGCGGTCGCCGAACTCGAGCAGGCCGGCTACGCCTACAGCTCGAGCATCTACCCGGTACGCCACGACCATTACGGCATGCCCGACGCGCCGCGCTTCCCGCACCGTCCGGGCAGCGAGAACGGCATCCTTGAAGTTCCGCCGACGACGCTGCCGCTTTTCGGGCGCAACTTTCCGGCGGCCGGGGGCGGGTGGTTTCGCCTGCTGCCCTACGAGATGTCGCGCTGGATGCTCAAGCGCGTGAACGTGTGCGACGGCGCGCCGTGCATGTTCTATTTCCATCCCTGGGAAGTCGATCCGGGGCAGCCGCGTCCGTCCGGCGTTTCGATGAAGGCGCGTTTCCGCCACTACGTCAATCTGGGGCGGACCGCGGGTCGGCTGCGGCGCTTGCTCAACGATTTCGAATGGGACCGCGTCGATCGCGTGTTCCTCGCCGACTCGTGAACAGCAGCGCCGACTCATTCGTGCGCGAGGCCGGCGCGGCAACCACGGTGCATGCGATCGATGCGCAAGGCGACGCGCGCTGGGACGCCTACGTCGGGGCGCATCCGGACGCGACCTTTTTTCATCGCGCAGGCTGGAAGCGCGTGATCGAAACCGCCTTCGGCCATGCCACGCACTTCCTGCTTGCGGAGCGCGCGGGCCGGATCGTGGGCGTGCTGCCTCTGGCCGAGATCAGGAGCCGGCTTTTCGGGCACAGCCTCGGCTCGCTGCCGTTCTGCGCCTACGGCGGCGTTCTGGCCGACGATGAGGCGGCGTCGCGAGCGCTCGACGCGGCGGCCCAGGCGCTCGCGACGCGGCTCGGAGTCGGCGCGCTTGAATATCGCAATCAGGTCGCGCAGCATCCCGACTGGCCGACCAAGGATCTCTATGTCACGTTCAAGAAGGCGATCGCACCCGAAGTCGAGGCGAACATGAACGCGATCCCGCGCAAGCAGCGGGCGATGGTGCGCAAGGGCATCAAGGCAGGCCTCGTCGGCGAGATCGATGGCGATACCGGGCGTTTCTTCGAGGCCTATTCGGCGAGCGTGCACCGCCTCGGCACCCCCGTGTTTGCGCGCAAGTTCTTTCGTCTGCTCAAGGACGAATTCGGAGAGGATTGCGAGGTGCTGACGATCACGCTTAACGGGCAGGTGATCGCCAGCGTGATGTCGTTCTATTTTCGCGACGAGGTGCTGCCCTATTACGGCGGTGGCACCGATGCCGCGCGCGCGGTGGCCGGCAACGACTTCATGTATTGGGATCTGATGCGGCGGGCGTGCGAGCGCGGGCTCAAGGTCTTCGACTTCGGCCGCAGCAAGCGCGGTACCGGATCCTTCGACTTCAAGAAGAACTGGGGCTTCGACCCGACGCCGCTGTACTACGAATATTTTCTCGTCGCGGACAAGGCCGTTCCGGAGGTCAATCCGCTCAACCCAAAATACCGTCTCTTCATTGAGGCCTGGAAGAAGATGCCGTTGGCGCTCGCCAACGCGATCGGGCCGCACATCGTGAAAAATCTGGGCTAGCGCAGGATCATGGACGGCCTGCTGTTTCTCGCGCACCGCATCCCTTTTCCGCCCAACAAGGGCGACAAGATCCGCTCCTTTCACCTGCTGCGCCATCTGAGCACGCGCTACGCGATCCATCTCGGGGCGTTCGTCGACGATGCCGACGACTGGCAATACCGGGAGGCTTTGCAACCCTATTGCGCGTCGATGAAGCTGTTGCCGCTGCACCCGCGGCGCGCCCGGCTGCGCAGTGTCGCCGGGTTGCTGAGCGGGGAGCCGCTGACGCTGCCGTATTACCGCAGCCGCGAGCTTGCGCGCTGGGCCGACGCGCTCGCGCGCGCGGGGGTCGTCACCCGCGGCCTGGCGTTCTCCTCGGCCATGGCGCAAAGCATGCCGCCGGCGCTCGCGTGTCGCGTGCTCGACATGGTCGACGTCGATTCGGACAAGTGGGCGCAGTACGCCCCGACCCAGCGCTGGCCGCTGTCGTGGATCTACGCGCGCGAGGCGCGCACGCTCGGCGCGTGGGAAGCCCGTGTGGCCGAGACATTCGATGCCACGCTGCTCGTGTCTCCCGACGAAGCCGCCTTGCTGCAGGCGCGCGCGCCGGCAGCCTCCCACAAGATCGCCGCGTTCGAGAACGGCGTCGACGCCGACTATTTTTCGCCCGCGCGCGACTATCCGAACCCTTATCCCACCGGCGTGCCGGTCGCGGTATTCACCGGCGCCATGGATTACTGGCCGAATATCGACGCCGTGACCTGGTTTGCCGACCGCATCTTTCCCGCGATCCGCGATGCTGTCCCCACGGCGCAATTCGCGGTCGTCGGCAGTCGCCCGAGCGACGCGGTGCGCGCGCTGGCGCGCCGACCCGGCGTGGCGGTCACCGGCAGCGTGCCCGACGTGCGCCCGTGGCTCGCGCACGCGGCATGCGCCGTAGCGCCGTTGCGCATCGCCCGCGGCGTCCAGAACAAGGTGCTCGAAGCGATGGCGATGGCGCGCCCGGTCGTCGCGACCCGCCAGGCGGCGGAAGGCATACGCGGCGCGCCCGGCGCCGACTTCGACGTCGCGCAGGACGAAGCGGGATTTGGCCGCAGCGTCGTCGCCCGGCTGCGGGCGCCGGCTGCGAACCCGCGCGCGCGCGACTGCATCCTCGCCCACTACGACTGGGCGCGAAACGTCGCGGCCGTCGACGCGCTGTTCGCGGCGCTGCCCGCCGTCTTACCCGATCCGGAGACTTGCCCCGCATGAGTGCCCTGCCTGATTCCCTGCCTGTCTTGCGCGGCAACGCGTGGGCGCCCGCCGCCGCACTGACGCTCGGCGTCGTGCTGATCGTGGCGGGAATGTTCTGGCCGACGCTCGCTTCGATGATCGAGGTCTGGGAGCGTTCGGAGACCTTCGCCCACGGTTTTCTGATCTTCCCGATCAGCGCCTGGCTGATCTGGCGCCGACGCGACACCCTGGCGCAGATCCCGCCGCGAGCCGATCTGCGCGGTCTCGTGCTGCTCACGGTCGGCGGTGCGGCCTGGCTGCTGGCCGAAGCGGGCAGCGTCAACGTCGTCGCACAATACGCCTTCATCGTGACGCTGATCGCCGTCGTCTGGACCCTGCTCGGCTGGGCGTTCGTGTGGGCGGCGTTCTTCCCGCTGATGTTCCTATTCTTCGCGGTGCCGGTCGGTGAATTCCTGATCCAGCCGCTCATGGGGGTGACCGCCGACTTCACGGTCGCGCTGCTTCAGCTGACCGGCATTCCGGTATATCGCGAAGGCATGTTCTTCAGCGTTCCAAGCGGCGACTGGTCGGTGGTCGAGGGGTGTTCCGGCCTGCGCTACCTGATCGCATCGGTGACGCTCGGCGTGCTCTATGCCTATCTGACCTACCGTTCCTGGAAACGGCGCCTGGTCTTTTCGCTGGCGGCGATGATCGTGCCGGTCTTTGCCAACGGCGGGCGCGCATACATGATCGTGATGATCGCCCACCTCTCCGACATGAAGCTCGCGCTGGGCGTCGACCATTACATCTACGGCTGGGTGTTTTTCGGGATCGTCATGATGCTGCTGTTCTGGATCGGCAGCTATTGGCGCGAGGACGACGTGCCAGCGCCGCGGGCCGCTGGACAGACGTCTTCCCCGCGCTTGCAAGGCCCGGGGACAGGACGGGTCGCGACAGCCTTGCTGCTTGTGCTCGGCGCGGCGCTGTGGCCGGCCTATGCGCGCTGGCTCGACGCCCGGCCGTTGCCGACCATGCCGGCGCTGGAGATCGAGGAACACGGCGGCTGGGAGCGCAGTGACGGATTCACGAGCTGGCTGCCGCACTGGGTCGGCGCCGATCGTCAGCTGCGCGCGACCTATACGCAGGCCGGGCGCCCGGTCTTCCTCGAACTGAATTACTACGCGACGCAGCGGCAGGATGCCGAGCTCATCAACTCGCAGAACTTCATGATCAAGCAGAAAGATCCCGCGTGGTCCAACGTCGGCGAGGCCGTCGTCGCCGTCGAGATCGGCGGCATCGCGCGCACCGTGCGGCAAGCCAAGATGCGCGGCCGCGACGGGCAACGCCTGCTGGTGTGGCAATGGAACCTGATCAATCAGGAAGCCGTCGTGAATGATCATCTCGCCAAGCTCGTGCTCGCCCTCGATCGCGTCCGTCTGCGCCGCGACGACGGGCTCTCGGTGCTGATCGCCACGCCTTATGAAGAGGGCGCGATCGCGGATGCGGCCACGACGCTCGCGCGCTTCGCCGCCGACATGGGGCCGGCACTCGGAAAATCGCTCGATCGGGTCGACGGGAAGTGATTGCTCACATCGTGCACGTCGTCCACCGCTTCGATACCGGCGGCATGGAAAACGGCATGGTCAATCTCTTCAACACGCTGCCGCCCGAGCGCTTTCGCCATACGGTCGTGGCGCTCACCGACTACAGCGGCTTTCGCCATCGGATTACCGCGCAGCGCGTCGACTTTCATGCGCTCAATCGCCCGCCCGGCCACAGCGCCGGCTGGGCGCTGCAACTGTGGCGGCTGCTGCGGCGCCTCAAGCCCGACCTCGTGCATACGCGCAACCTTGCCGCGCTCGAAGCCCAGTTCGTCGCCGCGGCAGCCGGCGTGCGCGCGACCGTGCACGGCGAGCATGGGCGCGACGTGTTCGATCTTCACGGCCGCAACTGGAAATACAACCTGCTGCGCCGCGCGGCGCGGCCGCTGGTGTCCAATTATCTGGCCGTCAGCCGCGACCTCGAAGCCTGGCTGCGGCGTGACATCGGGGTGCCGGCGCATCGCCTGCACCAGGTTTACAACGGCGTCGACAGCGTTAAATTCCATCCACGGCGCGGCCCGCGCCCCGACTTCGCCCACCCCGAGAGCATCGTGTTCGGCTCGGTCGGCCGCATGGTCGAGGTCAAGAATTATCCGCTGCTGGTGCGGGCGTTCATCCAGCTCATGCGTCAGCAGCCCGACCGCGCCGAGCGCGCGCGGCTCGTGATCGTCGGCGCCGGGCCGACGCGCGACGCCTGCCTCGAGATGCTGCAAGGCGCTGGCCTCGCCCACCTCGCCTGGTTGCCGGGCGAGCGCGACGACATCGCAGCGGTCATGCAGGCGCTCGACGTCTTCGTTCTTCCTTCCCGGAACGAGGGGGTGTCCAATACCATACTCGAAGCCTTCGCCAGCGGCCTGCCGGTCATCGCGACGGCCGTGGGCGGCAATGTCGAGCTCGTCGAGAACGGCGTCAACGGCTTGCTCGTCCCGCCCGACAACCTCGACGAGATGGTACAGGCCTTGCTCTTCTACCTCGACTCCCCGGCCCGTATCGGCACGCACGGCAATACCGCACGGGAGCGGGCCGAGCAGCGCTTCAGCATCCCGGCGATGGCGCGCGCCTACGCCGCGGTTTACGAACAGACACTGGACAAACGGCGCTGAGCGGCCGTCGATCGGCGCGAATAATCGACAGGACAGGATTCTAAAAAAGCATGTGCGGCATCACCGGCATTTTCGACACCAGCGGCGTCAACGCGATTTCGCGTGACCTGCTGCATCGCATGAACGAGACCCAGCATCACCGCGGGCCGGACGAGGGCGGCCTGCACCTCGAACCCGGGCTTGGCCTGGGCCACCGGCGCTTGTCGATCATCGATTTGTCGACAGGTCAGCAGCCCCTGTCCAACGAGGATGGCAGCGTAATCGTCGTGTTCAACGGCGAAATCTACAACTTCCAGGAACTGGTCCCCGAGCTCGAGGCGCTCGGTCACGTGTTCCGCACCCATTCCGACACCGAGGTCATCGTCCACGCCTGGGAGGCCTGGGGTGAAGCGAGCGTCGCCCGCTTCCGCGGCATGTTCGCGTTCGCGCTGTGGGATCGTACGCAGGAAACCCTCTTCGTCGTGCGCGACCGCTTCGGCGTCAAGCCGCTGTACTACGCCTTTCTCGACACCGGCGAATTCATATTCGGCTCCGAGCTCAAATCGCTGATGGCCCACCCGAGTCTTGCGCGCGAGGTCGATCCGCTCGCGGTCGAGGACTATTTCGCCTACGGCTACGTGCCGGAACCGCGCACCATCTTCAAACGCGTCCACAAGCTGCCGCCGGGCTTTTCACTGACGCTCAGGCGCGGCGCAGCGCGCGCCTTGCCGAAGCAATACTGGGACATGCCTTTCAAGCCGGTGGCCGTCAGCGACGAAGCCGCCGCAGCCGAAGAGCTGGTCGAGCGCATGAAGGAGTCGGTGCGCCTGCGCATGATCGCCGACGTGCCGCTGGGCGCCTTCCTCTCGGGCGGCGTCGACTCGAGCGCCGTGGTCGCGATGATGGCGACCCAGTCGGCCACCCCGGTCAACACCTGCTCGATCGGTTTCGACGACCCGGCGTTCAACGAGGTCGAGTTCGCCCAGCAGGTCGCGGACCGCTATCACACGCGACATCACGTCGAGACCGTCGCGGCCGACGACTTCAGCCTGGTCGGCAAACTCGCCCAGGTGTACGACGAGCCCTATGCGGATTCGTCCGCGTTGCCGACCTACCGCGTTTGCGAACTCGCGCGCAAGCACGTCAAGGTCGCGCTCTCGGGCGACGGCGGCGACGAGCACTTCGCCGGCTACCGGCGCTACCGCTGGTTCCGCTACGAGGAACGCATGCGCGCGGTGATGCCGCTCGCGCTGCGCCGCCCGCTATTCGGAACGCTCGGCCTGCTCTATCCGAAGGCCGACTGGGCGCCCAAGATTTTCCGGGCCAAGACGACTTTCGAAGCGCTCGCGCGCGACACCGTCGAAGGGTATTTCCACGGCGTCTCGCTGCTCTCGGACAGCCAGCGGGCGCAGCTCTTTTCGCCGGCCTTCAGGCGCGAGCTGCAGGGCTACCAGGCGGTCGACGTGCTGCGCCGCCACGCCGCCGTCGCGCCGACCGACGACCCGCTGTCGCTTGTGCAGTATCTCGACATGAAGACCTATCTCGTCGGCGACACCCTGACCAAGGTCGACCGAGCGAGCATGGCGCACGCGCTCGAAGTGCGCGAGCCGCTGCTCGACCACGAGTTGATGGGCTGGGTCTCGGGTCTGCCGGTCGACCTCAAGCTGCGCGGCACCGAAGGCAAATATCTCCTGAAAAAGGCGATGGAGCCCTATCTTCCGCGCGACGTGCTGTACCGCAGGAAGATGGGTTTCTCGGTCCCGCTCGCGGCCTGGTTCCGGGGCCCGCTCGCGGCGACCATCCGTGACGTCGTGCTCGGCGAACGGCTCGCCGGCACAGGCATGTTCAACCGCGATTTCCTGCGCGAGGTGGTCGCAGCGCACCAGTCGGGCCGGCGCGATTTTTCGGTGATCCTGTGGACCGTCCTGATGTTCGACGCGTTTCTCGCCCAGGTGCTGGGTCTCGACGAAACGGCGCGCGAGGCGGCATGAAGATCCTGCATCTATTCGACCACACCCTGCCGCTGCATTCCGGCTACACCTTTCGCAGCGCGGCCATTCTGCGCAACCAGCAGAAACTGGGGTGGGAGACCTTCCATTTGTCGGGCCCGAAGCAGGGCGATTGCAGCGTGCCGGAAGAGGACGCGGACGGCCTGCATTTCTATCGCACGCCCAAGCCCGAAGGCCTGCTGATGCGGCTGCCGGGTGGCGATCCCTTCGCCGTGATGGCGGCGATCGAAAAACGCCTGCTGCCGCTCGCCCGCGAGCTGCAGCCCGACATCCTGCACGCCCACTCGCCGGTGCTCGATGCGATTCCGGCGCTTCGCGTCGGGCGCACGCTCGGCATCCCGGTCGTCTACGAGATTCGCGCGTTCTGGGAAGACGCCGCGGTCGACCACGGCAGCACCACCGAACAGAGCCTGCGTTACCGGCTCACCCGCGCGCTCGAAACCCGTGCCGTGAAGCAGGCCGACGCCGTCACGGTCATCTGCGAGGGGCTGCGCCGCGATCTCGTCGCCCGCGGCATCCCCGCCGACAAGATCACGGTCATTCCGAACGCCGTGGACGTCGACAAATTCGCCGTGGGCGGAAAACCCGACCCCGAGCTCAAGATGAAGCTCGGCCTCGGGACCAGCCGCGTGCTCGGATTCATCGGCTCGTTCTACGCCTACGAAGGCCTCGACCTGCTCGTCGGCGCGCTGCCGGCGATCGTCGCGCGCGCGCCCGACGTGAAGGTGCTGCTCGTCGGCGGCGGCCCGCAGGACGCTGCGCTCAAGGCGCAGGTGATGGCACTCGGTCTCAAGGACCGCGTGGTGTTCGCCGGCCGCGTCCCGCATGCCGAGGTCAACCGCTACTACGACCTCGTCGACGTGCTCGTCTACGCCCGCCACCCGATGCGGCTGACCGAACTCGTCACGCCG
>CBJMYK010000004.1:0-16288 GCA_966433795.1 uncultured Thiobacillus sp.
GCACTTCATCAAGCCGGTCGAGAAGAAGGAAGAGGCGGTGGTGTGAGCGCTCCGACCCACCGAGCGCCGCGTCGCGCCTGAACAGGCAAGGGTCGACTGATGCTCCACGACTTCATTGCCTGGATTCTCGCCACGGTCCACGACTGGGGCTACACCGGCATCTTCATCCTGATGGCGCTCGAGTCGACGGTACTGCCGGTGCCGAGCGAAGTCGTGCTCATCCCTGCGGGCTACCTCGCGCACCAGGGGCAGATGAATTTCTGGCTGATCGTGCTCGCGTCTACCGCCGGCAGCCTCCTCGGCGCGTCGATCAACTACTACGCCGCGCTCTGGGTCGGGCGCCCTTTCCTCGAGCGCTGGGGCCGGTACTTCTTCGTGCGCCCCGAACTGCTGCACAAGACGGACGCCTTTTTCGCACGCCACGGCGCGGTTTCCACGTTCACCGGTCGCTTGATTCCCGGAATACGGCACCTGATTTCGATCCCGGCCGGGCTGACGCGCATGAACCTCGCCGCGTTCGCCTTTTATACCTGCGTCGGCGCCGGACTCTGGTCGCTCGTCCTGACGCTCTTCGGCTATGTCCTCGGCGGCAACGAAGCCCTCATCCAGGCTTATCAACACCATATCACCGCCGGCGTGATCGCCTTCGTCGCACTCGTGATCGGCAGCTATTGGTGGTGGAACAAGCGGCGCTGAACCGAGCGCGGTGAAGCCGCCGCATCGCGTCCTTGATTATTGCCGTTGCGATTCTACGATTAATTTCGTCTTGGCCGAGTCGCGGCCGTTCCCGACGGGATGAAGTCCATTAGGCCCGTCCTCGCGCAGCCAAGCACCGTTCTGGGAAGCCCCAGACCCAACCACGCTGCCGAGGAGGGAAACATGAAATCCGTCTCCAAACTGCTTGTCGCCGCTGCGCTGGCGGGCGCATTCTCGTCGCCCGCGAGCGCGCTGACCTATCAATTCGTCACCACGCTGGACGGCCCGCAGGCGGGCACGTCGTCGACCGCAACCGGATCGGGCACGCTGAGCTACGACGACGTCAGCAATCTTCTCGACTGGAACATCAGTTTTTCCGGTTTGCTCGGGACCGAAACGATCTCGCATTTTCATGGTCCTGCGGTGCCCGGGGTCGACGCTGCACCGCAAATCACGCTGTCGCTCGGTTCGCCCAAGATCGGCAACGCGGTCCTGACCGCGGCGCAGGAGACGCAGCTGCTGGACCAGTTGTGGTACGTCAACGTCCATAGCACGGTCGCCACGGCGGGCGAAATCCGCGGCCAGTTGCTGTTGGTGCCGGAGCCTCAGGCCTACGCGATGATGGCGGCGGGGCTCGGTCTGGTCGGCTTCATGGCGCGCCGACGCCACCGTTGAGAAAGCTTGGGCCGCCCTAGCCGGTCGACACCCCCACCTCGTCTACCGGCTTATGCGGACGCGGCGACCATCAGCCTTTTCATTTCGGCCACTGCTTCTTTCCAGCCGACGAAGAGGGCCTGGGCGACGATTGCGTGACCGATGTTGAGCTCGTGGATGCCGGGCAGCGCCGCAATGGGCTGCACGTTGTGATAGGTCAGGCCGTGGCCGGCGTTCACTGTCAGACCGAGGCTGCGTCCGTAGGCAACCGCGCGGCGAATGCGTTCGAGTTCGACGGCGCGCACCGCGTCGCTCCCGGCGTCGGCGTAATGCCCGGTGTGGATTTCGACGATCGGCGCACCGGCGGCCTGCGCGGCGTCGAGCTGCGCGAAGTCGGCGTCAATGAAGAGCGAGACGCGGATACCGGCGTGGGCCAAACGCTCGCAGGCGTCGCGAATTTTCGGTAACTGGCCCGCGACGTCGAGCCCGCCCTCGGTCGTAAGCTCCTCGCGCTTTTCGGGGACGAGGCAGACGTCCTGAGGGGCGGTTTCAAGGGCGATGCCGAGCATTTCTTCGGTCACCGCCATCTCGAGATTCATTTTCGTCTTGAGCGTCTGCCGCAGGATCGCCACGTCGGCGTCCTGGATGTGGCGCCTGTCTTCCCGCAAGTGCAGAGTGATCGAATCGGCGCCGGCGGTCTCCGCGGCGAGCGCGGCCTCAACCGGGCTCGGGTAACGCGTCTTGCGCGCCTGACGCAGGGTAGCGATGTGGTCGATGTTGACGCCGAGGTAAATACTCATCGCGTCCCCCCGTTGCGGCGGTCGCGAAGCAGCGCGCACGCGACAGAAGGCGGTGGGACAAGGCAAAGCCGGCGAAGCGTTTCGTGCTTGGGGAACGGACTCATGGATTCAGGTCGGTTAATTCGCGCAATAGCTGGCGAGTATAAAGCGGCTTGGTACCAAGGGTATGGTTGATCAGGGTACGCATCAGCGCCTTGGCCTCTGCGAGGGTCGCCTGCCGCTCAAAGCTGTCGCGCGCGAGATCGAGGAGCGTCTGACCCGAAACCGGGCAGCCCGGCTGCCCTGCCGCGGGCAGCGCGCCGCGTTCCGGCTGAAAGACGTAGCGGATGTCAGGCTCGATCGCCGCGCCGCCGACCTCGACGTCGAAGGTCGCGCCGTAGCCGATTTCCGACAATAGATTTTTCTCGAAGCGGCGCAGGATGCGCTCGAACGCCGCCCCTTCGGCTTCGCTCGTTCCAGCATCGACAGCGAGCTGCTGGAGGGTCTCGGCGTAGCGGTCGTACAGGCGCTCGTGAGGGTCGCCGCGCGCGAGCAGGCGCAGCAGCAATTCGTTGAGGTAGAAGCCGCACATCAGCGCCCGGCCCTGCGGCGCCGCGAGGCCGCCCTGCCATTCGGCGGCATGCAGCGTCTTGAGGTCGGACTTCCCAAACCACGACAGCAGCAGCGGGGTGAACGGCTGCATCAGTCCGCGCAACGCGGAAGCCGGGCGCCGCGCGCCGCGCGCAATCAGCGCGACCCGGCCGTGTCCGCGCGTGAAGACCTCGGCCACCACGCTGGTCTCCTTGAACGGGTAGGTGTGGAGGATGAAGCTGGGCTCGTTGTTGATGCGGACGTCGTTGGACATGCTCAGTAACCCACGGGGCGAGGCGGGTATCGTTTGCCTTTCGACTTTTTCCGCGCACCTTCGTGCTGACGTGCAGGAAAAATATTCAGTCCAGTCCCAGCGATTTCAGCATCCGCACGTCGTCGGCCCAGCCGCCCTTCACCTTGACCCAGACCTCGAGATAGACCTTGCTCTCGAAAGCGCGCTCCATGTCGAGCCGCGCCTGCGTCGAGATCGTCTTGAGCTTTTCGCCGCCCTTGCCGATGACGATGGCTTTGTGGCTGTCACGGTCGACGAGGATCGTCGCGAAGATGCGGCGCAAATTGCCCTCTTCCTCGAACTTGTCGATCACGACGGCCACGGCGTAGGGGATCTCTTCGCCGCACAGGCGAAACACCTTCTCGCGGATGAGTTCCGCCGCAAGCTGGCGTTCGGTCTGGTCGGTGACGTCGTCCTCGCCGAATAGCGGCTGGTTCTCGGGCAGGTGCTTCTCGAGCGTCTTCAACAGCTCGTCGAGATTGCTGCCCTGTTTGGCCGACACCGGAACGATCTCGGCAAAGGCGTGCGCAGCCGCGACCTGCTGCAGATAAGCCATCAGCGCCGCGCGGTCCTTGGCATGATCGATCTTGTTCACGACGAGCAACAGCGGCCGGTCCTTGGGGAGCAATTCCATCACCTGGCGATCCTCGCGCGTGAGCCTTCCCGCCTCCACCAGCATCATGACAACGTCGGTGTCCGACAGGGTTTCGCGTACGCGCTTGTTCATGGCGCGGTTCATCGTGCTCGTGTGCTGGGTCTGGAAGCCCGGGGTGTCGACAAACACGAACTGTGCGCGGTCGGTGGTGTGGATGCCCATCACGCGGTGGCGGGTGGTCTGTGCCTTGCGCGACGTGATGCTCACCTTCTGCCCGACAAGGCGGTTGAGCAGCGTCGACTTGCCGACGTTCGGTCGGCCGACGATGGCGACGAGCCCGCACCGGTAAGATTCGGAGGGGCTATTCATGCTGCAATTCGGCGCACGCCCGGCGCGCCGCCTCCTGCTCCGCCGCGCGTCGGCTCTTGCCGGTTCCGCGGGTGCTGAGTACCGGCTTGGCGAGCAGGCACTCGACGGTGAAGTTCTGGTCATGCGCTTCGCCCTCGGTGCCGACCAGCCTGTACTCGGGCAGAGGCAGCCGGCGGGCTTGCAGGATTTCCTGCAAGCGCGTCTTCGGATCCTTGCCCGACGCCTTGGGGTCGATCTGCGCCACCAGAGGATCGAACAGCCGGCGCACCACCCGCTGCGCCTCGTCGAATCCGGCGTCGAGAAAGACCGCCCCGAACAGGGATTCGAGCGCATCGGCGAGAATCGACGGACGACGGAAGCCGCCGCTCTTCAATTCGCCTTCGCCGAGTCGCAGCGAATCGCCGAGCCGCAGCGTGACGGCGATATCGGCCAGCGTTTCCTGCCGCACGAGGTTGGCGCGCAGCCGCGACAGACTGCCTTCCGGCAGATCGGGGAAGGCGTCGTAAAGCGCGCGGGCGACGGTACAGTTCAGCACCGAGTCGCCGAGGAATTCGAGCCTCTCGTTGTTGAGCGCGCCGTAGCTGCGATGCGTGAGGGCCTGCAGCAACAGCGCGCTGCGGGAGAAGGTGTAGCCGAGCGCCTGCTGCAGACGCTCGGTCAGCAAAGCGTTATTCAATCTCGCGGGGAGCGGCGCCGGGGTCCGTGCTCGCGCTGAAATCGATCACCAGACTGGCGTTGCCGACGAGCGGTGTGCGGAATTCGTAGTCGGCCGAGACGACGGGGACGCCGCCGCGGCGATCGATCCTGAGGTCCTCGGGTTTCACGACGGTGACGTAGCTGACCCCCGCGCGCTTCATGAAATCGCTGCGGATTTCGGCGTTGCTCTTGGCCTTGAGATCGGGTTCCTGCCCCATCGCCGTCAGAATCTTCTTGACCGAGAAGAACTCGATGTAGGCCGGCACCACTTTCATCGCCAGCAGCGCGCCGACGCCGAGCACCACGATGACGAACAGGAAACCGAACATGGTGAGTCCGCGTTGCTCGGACCGCAGGGAAGCACACTGCATGGTTTCTCCTTTCTTATGAATCATGGGACCGTCTGAATCATCGAATCGTCGTGCCGATACGGCCGAAGTCCTCGAAGTTCATCCAGATGAAAAAGGCCTTGCCCACGATGTTACGGTCCGGCACGAAACCCCAGTAGCGGCTGTCGTTGCTGGCGTCACGGTTGTCGCCCATCATGAAATACTGCCCCGCCGGAACCTTGCAGACGAAGCCCTCCCCGTCGGCATTGTAGGAGCAGTTCTCGCGCTGCGGGAAATCCATCACCTGTGCGGGCGAGACCGAGGGCTTGCCCGGTTCGGTCATCATCGTGTGCTCAGTCCCATTCAGCCGTTCGCTGTACACCATCGCCGTGATGTAGTTGAGGCCGTTGCCGACGTAGCTGTAGGTTCCGGTGTTGCGCGCCGGCACGGCGCGCCCGTTGACGCTGAGTTTCTTGTCGCGGTACTCGACCACGTCACCCGGCACGCCGATCACGCGCTTGATGTAGTCGAGGCCGGGATCGGCCGGATAGCGGAACACCATGACGTCGCCGCGCTCCGGGTTGTTCAGCTGGACGATCTTCTTGTTGATGACCGGCAGGCGGATGCCGTAGGTGTACTTGTTGACAAGGATGAAGTCGCCGATCAGCAGCGTCGGCATCATCGATCCGGATGGAATCTTGAACGGCTCGACCAGGAAGGAGCGCAGCGCGAACACCACCAGAATGACGGGGAAAAAGCTCTTGGCGTATTCGACCAGTAGCGGTTCGCGGGCATCCTTGTCGCGCGAGCGCTTGAGCAGCAGCACGTCGAGCAGCCAGATCCCGCCGGTGACCGCCAGGGCAATGAAAAGGATGAGCGCAAAGTTCATTATTTATTTGTCCGAGACCTGGAGGATCGCAAGAAAGGCTTCCTGCGGGATTTCGACGTTGCCGACCTGCTTCATGCGCCGCTTACCGGCTTTCTGTTTTTCCAGCAGCTTCTTCTTGCGCGTGATGTCGCCGCCGTAGCACTTGGCGAGCACGTTCTTGCGCAGCGCCTTGACGTTCTCGCGCGCGATGATATTGGCTCCGATCGCCGCCTGCACCGCGACATCGAACATCTGGCGCGGAATCAGTTCGCGCATTTTCGACGCCAGTTCGCGCCCGCGATAGACGCTGCTGGCACGGTGCACGATCAGCGACAGCGCGTCGACCTTTTCGTTGTTGACCAGAATGTCGAGCTTGACCAGGTCGCCGGCGCGGTATTCCTTGAATTCGTAGTCGAGCGAGGCGTAGCCGCGACTGGTCGATTTCAGCTTGTCGAAGAAGTCCATCACCACCTCGTTCATCGGCAGGTCGTAACGCAGCATGACCTGGCGGCCGTGATACTGCATGTCGATCTGCATGCCGCGCTTCTGGTTGCACAGGGTGATGACGTTGCCGACGAATTCTTCCGGCACGAAGATCGTCGCGGTGATGATGGGTTCACGGATTTCCTCGATCTTCGACAGCTCGGGCAGCTTGAACGGGTTCTCGACGTTGACCAGGGTGCCGTCCTTCATCAGCACTTCGTACACCACCGTCGGCGCGGTGGTGATGAGATCCATGTTGTACTCGCGCTCGAGCCGCTCCTGCACGATGTCCATGTGCAACAGGCCAAGGAAGCCGCAGCGGAAGCCGAAGCCGAGCGCCTGGCTGACTTCGGGCTCGAACTGCAGCGCCGCGTCGTTCAGCTGCAGCTTGGTGAGCGCGTCGCGCAGCGCCTCGAAGTCGTGCGACTCGACCGGATACAGACCGGCGAAGACCTGTGACTGCACTTTCTTGAAGCCAGGCAGCGCCTCGCTGGCAGGACGCTCGACGAGTGTGATCGTGTCGCCGACCTGTGCCGATTTGAGTTCCTTGATACCGGCGATGACGAAGCCCACCTCGCCGGCCGAGAGTTGCGGCCGATCGACCGACTTGGGCGTGAACACGCCGACGTGCTCGGTCAGGTGCTGCGCGCCGGAGGCCATGAAGCGGATCTTGTCCTTCGGGCGCAAGACGCCGTCGACCACGCGCACCAGCATGACCACGCCAACGTAGTTGTCGAACCACGAATCGATGATCAGTGCCTTCAGGGGTGCATCCTCGTTGCCGCGCGGTGGCGGCACCTGCTTCACCACCACTTCGAGGATTTCGGGAATGCCGATGCCGGACTTGGCCGAGGCACGCACCGCCTCGCTCGCATCCAGCCCAACGATGTCCTCGATCTCTTCCGCGACCCGGTCGGGGTCGGCGGCCGGCAGGTCGATCTTGTTGAGAACCGGGATGACCTCGACGCCGAGGTCGATCGCGGTGTAGCAGTTGGCGACGGTTTGCGCCTCGACCCCCTGCGACGCGTCGACGACGAGCAACGCGCCTTCGCAGGCCGAGAGCGAGCGCGAGACCTCGTAGGAAAAGTCGACGTGTCCGGGCGTGTCGATCAGGTTCAGGCGATAGATCTGCCCGTCCCGCGCCTTGTAGGTCAAGGCCGCCGTCTGGGCCTTGATCGTGATGCCACGCTCCTTTTCCAGGTCCATCGAGTCGAGTACCTGGGCCTCCATCTCACGCTCCGACAAGCCGCCGCAAAACTGGATCAGGCGGTCGGCAAGCGTCGACTTGCCGTGATCGATGTGCGCGATGATGGAAAAGTTGCGGATGAGGGTCTGGGACACGACAAAACGGGCACGTTTCCGTGCCCGGTCAGGGAGGCGATAACTCGCCGGATTTTAACGGATTTCAGGGGTTAAGGCGCAGCCACTCACGTGCGGCGGCGAGATTGAGCTCGTGCCGGCAGATCTCGCGCTCGCCGTCGAAAAGAAGCGGGACGTCCCAGCCGAAGCGGGCTTTCAGCACCGGGTCGGCATCGACGTCGCGCGGCTGCAGATGATGTCCGGTCCCGGCGAGGAGCGCGCCCGCCGCCTGCGCCATCTCCTCGCATAAGGGGCACCCGGTGCGGGTGTAGAGGGTGAGGACCTTACTCACCCGAAATTTTCAGAGGAACGTATAAGGATCCTTCGCCGCGCCGCACGAGAAGCGCGGCGCTCTTGCCTTTCGGAACCGCGGCGAGCGCGCGGCGGAAGGCGTCGACCGTCGCGATCTTGACGTTGTTCACGGCAAGAACGATGTCGCCTGCCCGGATTCCCGCGCGCGCCGCGTCGCCCGTGACCTCCTCGACCAGAAGGCCGTGGTCGATCTGCAGCCCGCGCCGCTGTTCGGGATTGAGTTCAGACAGGGCGAGCCCGCCGCGCGAATAACTCTTGCCGCTTTGGCCGCTCTTGCCGGCGACCTGGTCTTCGCCCGGCAATTCGGTCAACACGACTTGCAGCGTCTGCATTTTGCCGCCCCGCCACACCTGCAGCGGTATTTTCGACCCGGGCTTGGTGACGCCGACCATGCGCGGCAGGTCGCCCGAATTCTCCACGGGCTTGCCGTTGAACATGAGGATCACGTCAGCCGCCTGGATACCCGCGCGCGCGGCCGGACTTCCCTCTTGCACCTGTGAAACCAGGGCGCCGCGCGGCCGGTCGAGCCCGAATGACTCGGCGAGGTCGGCGCTGACCTCCTGGATCATGACGCCGAGCCAGCCGCGCGAGACCTTGCCGCCGGTTTTCAGCTGGTCGACGACCTCCATCGCGACGTCGATAGGAATCGCGAACGACACGCCCTGGTAGCCGCCGCTGCGGCTGTAGATCTGCGAGTTGATCCCGACGACTTCACCCCGCATGTTGAAGAGCGGGCCGCCGGAGTTGCCCGGGTTGACCGCGACGTCGGTCTGGATGAAGGGCACGTAGCTCTCCGACGGCAGCGACCGGCCTTTGGCCGAAACAATGCCCGCGGTGACCGAATTCTCGAAACCGAAGGGCGAGCCGATCGCGGCCACGGCCTCGCCTACGCGAAGTTTCTCGGGGTCACCCAGTCGCACCGCCGGCAGATTGCTGGCCGTGATCCGGATGACGGCCACGTCGGTGCGGGGGTCCGAGCCGACGACCTTGGCGATGAATTTGCGCTTGTCGGTCAGCTTGACGACGACTTCATCGGCGCCTTTGACGACGTGCGCATTGGTCAGGATGTAGCCGTCGCTGCTGACGATGAATCCGGAGCCCGCGCCGTGCGCCGGGAATTCCTGCATCGGTCCGCCCGGTCCGCCCGGCCCGCCCGGCATCCCCGGCCCCCCCGGCATGCCGGGGAAGAAGCGGCGAAAGAACTCCTGCATTTCCTCATCTTCCGGCACGGCGAACGGAAAGCCGTCCACGCCGCGTTTCACCAACTTCGTGGTGCTGATGTTGACCACTGCGGGGCCTTGTTTCTCGACCAGATCGGCGACGTCGATCGCTTCCGCTGCCGACGCGGTCAAGGCAAACACGAAGGTGGTCATGGCCAAAGCCGTTCTCATCATGACTGTCCTTTCTTCCTGTGACACAGAGTGGAATCTTCGCGCCGCAGCACGGCCGGGCGCGGCGCGCGGGCGCTGCGGACGAGAAGCGCGCCCAGAACCGCGCCGAGCAGCAGTCCCACGACAGCGGCGGCGTCGCCCGGCTGCAGGGCCTGGCCGAGCAAAGCGCCGCTCAACATCAACGCCAGCGCCAAGCCATACACTCGCATCGCGCTTCGGAGCACGCTGCCCCGGGCGATGCCCACGACGACCCGATCGCCCGGCGACAGCGAAAGGTCGCAGTCGACCAGAAACTGCCGTGGTCGGCGCTGGAAGAGCTCTGCGATGCGGCGCGACGAACAGCCCTGCCCGCCGCAGGTGCCGCAGCCCGACGGTTCGACCGCACGCACCCACACGCCATCCGGCGCGGTTTTGACGATTTCCGCTGTCTGTTCCAGCATAACTTCGCCTTACTTTCTTCTGACGGAGTTGCCGGTTTCGATCAATGCCAGATTCGGCACCTCTCCGACGGTCGTTATCGTGTGACCGTCGACGGCCCGCGCATAGACCCCGATCGCGCCCTCGGCCGAGAGCCCTTGCAGGGCTTGCACGCCAGGGTCGGCCGGCTCGATGAACATCGACAGAACGCTGAGGCCGTCCGAGAACACGAGATGGGTGACCGGCATCCGCCGGCCGGGCAGCGTCCGTACCGCCTCCTGCACCCGCTCGAAGCCGGGCGGCGGCGTCACGCTCCATGGCAGGTCGATGCGCCGCCCGAGGCTGACCTGCTGCAGCTGCTTGCCTGTCAGATCGTTGCGAAAGAGCCTGGCGTCCGGAGCCCTGCCGATCTGGACCTCCGAGAAAACGAACATCGACACGACCCCGCCATTGCTGTTGAGGATGCGCGACTTGAGCGGCAGGCCGGTCTGGGTGTCGAGCCAGAGATGAAAGGCGTGACGATAGCCGTCGCGCGGCTCGAGCGTCACGACTTGGCAGGCGCGTCCGGCCACGCGTTCGACGCCGCCGAGCTTCACGTCGTAGAGTTCGGTCAGCCCGGCAGGCCGCGCCGGAAGAAACGCGGGAAAGAAGCGCCGTGGAGCATTGCGCTCGAGCCGTACCTGCTTTCCGTCCGGCAGATGACAATAAACATCGTTGTTGACGCGCAGGAAATGGCGCAGCGTACCGTCCATCACCTCGGTCTTTTCCTGTTCGCGGCCGCCGTCGTTGCGGTGAAGGACACGCAGAACGTCGACCTGGTCACCGTGATGGTAGACGTAGACACCGCTGTAATTCTGCTGTTTGGCCGCCGTGGCGGCTCGTTGCAGCCACTCGAATGCTGAGTTGGCGCGTGCGACATTGGACAACAGCACCAGTCCGGCCAGGCCCGCCGCAAGCAAGGCCTGGCGCCCCACTATGCGCCCGCGCATCAACGAGGCTCCACGCCTACCGCCACAACGGGTTCAAAACCTGGCGTCGCCACCGCCATCGGTGCAAGTTCCTGATGGGCCACGACGTAGGGCGCGAGCCGCTCGACGTCGTACTCCACTTGCGGCGTGAGCGCCGCCTGCTGAAAGCCGGGCGCCGGCGGGGCGCCTGCGAGGGTTGCGCTTTCCGGCGCCGACGCGGGCATCAGTCCAGTGAGCGAGACCGCGCCCCATACTGCGAGCGAGGCGAGCGAGGCGACCACGAGGCGTTGCGGCCACGCGTGACGGTGCGGCGCGAGCACGGTCGGTTCGGCGGCGAGTCGCTCGGAGAAACGCGTCATGAAGCCGTCGGGTGCGGGCCCGACGCCGCGCATGAGATCACCGATCAGGTTGTATTCGGACCACGTTCGTCGCAGGCGCTCGTCCTGCTTCATCGCGCTGATGAAAGCCCCGCTCTCGTCGCGTCCAGCTTCGCCATCGAGCATGGCGGACAACAGCGACCCCTGGTCGTCGTCTTGGATGTCGTGAGGGAGGGTATCGGACCTGTGGAGTGCTGACATGGTTACCACCTTTTATCCTGACTCGTGCCCAGCATCGGGCGTATTTTTTCCGCAATGGCCTCGCGAGCGCGAAATATCCGCGAACGCACGGTTCCGATTGGACATTCCATCATCTGGGCGATTTCCTCGTAGCTCATGCCCTCGATTTCTCGCAGCGTGATGGCAGTCCTCAATTCCTCGGGCAGTGCATCGACTGCCTGGTTGACCGCGCTGGCGATCTGCTTGGTCTGAAGCTCGGCGTCGGGCGTCGCGATGTCGCGCAGCAAGTCGCCATCTTCGTAGTTTTCCGCGTCCTCCGCCAGCACGTCGCTAGATACTGGCTGGCGCTTGTGCGCCACCAGATAATTCTTGGCAGTATTGACGGCGATGCGATACAGCCAGGTGTAGAACGCGCTTTCGCCGCGAAATCCGGGCAACGCGCGATAAGCTTTGATAAATGCTTCCTGCGTAATGTCTTCCACCTCGGCGGCATCGCGCACCATGCGTGACAAGAGACGCCCGAGCTTGCGGTGGTACTTGCTCACCAACAGCTCGAAAGCGCGCTTGTCGCCGCGCTGCGCGCGTTCGACCAACATTTGATCCAGTTCGCGGTCCGACATGTCTCCCTGCGTTTCTTGTTTGTGTTGGAAGTATACGTGACCGCAGCTTCCGAGCGTGTGAGGGGAATCCGGGCAAAAAGTTCACCGTAAACAAGGTTTTTCGGACCGCTGCCAAGCCTGCTATCATCGCCCGACCACCATGCACAGACACGACGTCCTCATCCTCGGCAGCGGGCTCGCCGCCCTGACGACCGCGCTCAAGCTCGCCGACGAGCGCCGCGTCGCGATCGTGACCAAACGCCGGATGACCGACGGGGCCAGCGACTGGGCCCAGGGCGGGATCGCGGCCGCACTCGACAGCGGCGATTCGATCGAAGCCCACGTACACGACACGCTCGTCGCCGGCGCCGGGCTCTGCGACGAGGCGGTCACCCGCCTGGTGGCAAGCCAGGCTCGCGAGATGATCGAGTGGCTCACCCGCAGCGGCGTCGCCTTCACGCCCGACCCCCAGAGTCCCGGCGGCCTGCATCTCGCCCGCGAGGGCGGTCATTCGAAACGCCGGGTCGTGCATGCCGCGGACGCGACCGGGCATGCGGTCCAGAGCACGCTGCTCGGCCGGGTGCGCGCGCATCCGAACATCGAGACTTTCGAGGACCACGTCGCGATCGACCTCATTTCCGGCAAGCGCGCCGGCGGCGAGGAGCGACAGATCCACGGCGCCTATGCGCTCAACAAGGGCAGCGGCGAAGTCGAGACCTTCGCGGCCGGCCACACCGTGCTCGCCACCGGCGGGGCGGGCAAGGTTTACCTCTACACGACCAACCCCGACACCTCGACCGGGGACGGCATCGCGATGGCATGGCGCGCCGGCTGCCGGGTCGCCAATCTCGAGTTCGTCCAGTTCCACCCGACCTGCCTGTACCACCCGCACGCCAAGTCCTTCCTGATCAGCGAGGCCGTTCGCGGCGAAGGGGGACGGCTCCTGCTGCCTGACGGCAGCCGTTTCATGCAGTTCCACGACGCGCGCGCCGAGCTCGCGCCGCGCGACGTGGTGGCGCGCGCCATCGACTTCGAAATGAAGAAGCGCGGGATCGACTGCGTCTATCTCGACATCAGCCACAAGCCGGCGGACTTCGTGCGCGAGCATTTCCCGACGATCTACCAGCGCTGCCTCGAACTCGGAATCGACATCACGCGCCAGCCGATCCCGGTGGTTCCCGCGGCACATTACACCTGCGGCGGGGTCGTGACGGATACCGACGCGCGCACCGATCTGTGCAACCTCCATGCGGTCGGCGAAGTGACCTTCACGGGACTGCACGGAGCCAACCGCCTGGCGTCGAACTCGCTGCTCGAATGTCTGGTCTTCGGCCACGCCGCGGCGCGCGATATCCTCGGCACGCCGCCTGCCCCCACGCTCGCGCTGCCGGCCTGGGACGCATCGCGCGTGACCGACGCCGACGAGGAAGTGGTGATTTCGCACAATTGGGACGAATTGCGGCGCTTCATGTGGGACTACGTCGGAATCGTGCGCACCAACAAGCGCCTCGCCCGTGCATCGCACCGGATCCGCCTGCTGCGCGGGGAGATCGACGAGTTTTATCGCAATTTCCGAGTCAGCAACGACTTGATCGAGCTGCGCAATCTGGTGCAAAGCGCCGACCTCATCGTCCGCTGTGCCCAGCTGCGCCAGGAAAGCCGCGGACTGCATTACAGCCGCGACTACCCCGAGATTCTGCCGATCGCCGGCAACACGGTGCTCAACCCGCGTCCGGGGACGCTTTGTCCGAGCGTCTGTGGCGTGTCCAGCGAAGCGCTACCCTGAGGCGACGCAGACTTTCGGCACCGCTGCTGTCGGGCAATAGCGTGAGCGTCTGCACCGGCCCGCCGGCCACCCGATAGCGCAGGACGATCAAACGGGTCGAGACAAAGCTCTCGCCCAGCACCTCGATATCGCGCCATTCCGCGGCGTCGTCCAGACACTGCAAATGCCCGTCCGCGTCGAGCCGCAGCGTGGCCAGCGCGCCGGCGCGACGCCATCCCCAGACGCTCAAGCCGGCCGCGACGAAGCCGAGCATGGCTTGCGCGGCCCCGGGCAGGGCGGCCTGCTGCACCGCGCCGAGCGCTACAGCCACGGCGACCCCGAGCAACAGCCCCAAGCGGCGCGAGGGTTTGAGTTCAATCTCATGCATCAGCGTGTACACTTTTGCGCTT
Organism: uncultured Thiobacillus sp.; assembly: GCA_966433795.1. GTDB lineage: Bacteria > Pseudomonadota > Gammaproteobacteria > Burkholderiales > Thiobacillaceae > Thiobacillus. Next base: position 14,131 of record CBJMYK010000004.1, read on the forward strand.
CATGGCACCCCCTCCTCGACTGGAACGCATCGTGATCGAATCCTGGAAAAACATTCTGCACGCGCACGGCGCGGCGATCGAGAATGGCACTGTCTTGCACTTCGGCAACCCCACTGCTGAGCGGGCGGCCGCTGCCGGCGGCACGATCGTCGCGGACCTGTCCCAGCTCGGCGTCATCGCCCTGCACGGCGGCGACACGGCCGGTTTTCTGCAAGGCCAGCTCACCAATGACGTACGCAATCTACACGGCGACGCAGCGCAATGGAACGGCTATTGCAGCCCCAAGGGGCGCTTGCTCGCGAATTTCCTCGCCTGGCGGCACGGCGAGGATTACTGCCTGCAACTGTCGCGCGACATTCTTCCCGGCGTTCTGAAGCGGCTTTCGATGTTCATCCTGCGCGCGGACGTGCGGGCGCGCGACGCGAGCGATGAAACGGTGCGCCTCGTGGTTGCCGGCGGGGGGGCTGCGGCGGCAGTGACGGCTGCGATGGGGACGCTCCCCGACGGCGCGATGCGCAGCCTCACGGCCGCGGCGGGCCAGGTCGTGCGCCTGGGCGACGACAAATTCGTCCTATCGATCCCGCCTGAGCGCGCCGCCGAGGTCTGGCAAGGCGTGACCCGGACCGCGACGCCTGTCGGCGCGTCGGTGTGGGACTGGATTCGTCTCAACGCCGGTATCCCGATGATCGTCGCCGCGACCCAGGAGCAGTTCGTTCCGCAAATGGTCAATCTCGAGGTCATCGGCGGCGTGAGCTTCCAGAAGGGCTGCTACCCGGGTCAGGAAATCGTCGCGCGCAGCCAATACCTCGGCAAGCTCAAACGCCGCATGTTCCTCGCGCACGTCGACGCCGAGCCGGTCCCCGGCGACAGCCTGTACAGCACCGACCTGGAAGGCCAGGCAAGTGGAACCGTGGTGAACGTGGCCCCCGCCCCCGCAGGCGGGTTTGATCTACTCGCGGTCGTCCAGGTCGAAAGCGCGAACGGCCAGACCCTGCATCTGAAGTCATTGCAAGGCCCGGCGCTGCACCTCAAGGCGCTGCCCTACGCGCTCCCCGAATAGATGCCGCGCGCCGCCTACGTTTATTACCGCCTGCGGGCGGGCAAGGATACCGAGGCGGCGGCAAGGATCGACGAACTGCTCGACGCCCTCGCGCCGCTCTGCGCGCGCAGGCCGCGCCGCGCCCGGCGCTGCGACGACGCCGCCACCTGGATGGAGATTTACGAGGGCATAAGCGACTGGCAGGCTTTCGAAGCCGCGCTCGACGCGGCGGTGAAGCGCCTGTCGCTCGCCGGCCTCATCGACGGCGCGCGTCATCTCGAGTGCTTCGCGCCAGCCGGTAGCACCCCCTGACAAGGCGCACGCTTTACGCTGGGCGGCGGGGGCGAGCGTGGTCTGCCTGTGCGCTGCTGACCTCTTCAACCGGAACTCGCGGTGCGAGCGCGCACAGCAATTCGTAACTGCTCGTACCGGCAGCCGCGGCCACCGCGTCGACCGGCAAACCTTCTCCCCACAAGACCACCGGACTCCCGACCGTCGCGGCCGGGCAGTCGCTGAGGTCGACACAGAGCATGTCCATCGAGACGCGGCCCAAGGTGCGGGTGAGCTGGCCGTCGACGAGAACGGGCGTGCCGGTCGGGGCGTGACGCGGATAGCCGTCGGCATAGCCGCAGGCGACGATGCCTACGCGGGTCGGGCGCTCCGGGCGGAACGTCCGGCCGTATCCAATGCCTTCCCCGGTCTGCAGCGTCTGCACGCTGATGATTTCCGACTGCAGCGTCATGGCCGGCCTGAGATCAAGCCCGGCCGCCGCGACGTCGGCGAAGGGCGATGCGCCGTAAAGCATGATGCCGGGGCGCACCCAGTCGCCGAGCGTCTCCGGATAACGCAGCAGCGCGGCCGAATTGGCGCTGCTCCACGGCAGGCCGTAGCCGCCCAGCGCCTCGAGAAACGGCTGCAATTGCCAGGCGACGCCCGCGCTTTCATCCGCTTGAGCGAAATGCGTCATCAAGGTGATACGCGCCACGCTCGGCAAGGCGCGAACGCGCGCAACGACCGCCGCATGCTCGGCGAGCGGGAAGCCCAGGCGATGCATGCCGCTGTCGAATTTCAGAAAGACCTCGAGCGGGCGTGCCGGCGGCTGCTGCGCGAGCCAGTCCA
>CBJMYK010000005.1:0-16151 GCA_966433795.1 uncultured Thiobacillus sp.
CGCGACGGCGTTGCGATTTTGAAGTCTGACGGTCAGCCGGTCGTCGTCGGCGACACCGAGAAGATGGCGAAGTCGAAGAACAACGGCGTCGACCCGCAGGCGCTGATTGATGCGTACGGCGCGGACACGGCGCGCCTGTTCACGATGTTCGCCGCGCCGCCCGAGCAGAGCCTGGAATGGTCGGACGCCGGCGTCGAGGGTGCGCACCGCTTCCTCAGACGGATGTGGAAGACCGTTTACGATCATGTGCAAGCCGGACCGGTCGCGACGTATGCCGGTGGGGCGCTGCCCGAGCCGCTCAAGGCCCTGCGCCGCCAGCTGCATCAGACGATCCAGAAGGTCGGCGACGACATCGAGCGCCGCAAGCAGTTCAATACCGCGATCGCGGCGGTCATGGAGCTCATGAACGCGCTGGCAAAATCCGACGGCATGGACGCCGACGCCCGCGCCGTGCGCCAGGAAGTGCTCGAAGCGACGGTGGCGCTGCTCGCGCCGATCGTCCCGCACATCAGCGAGGCGCTCTACGCCGAACTCCGGCCACGCGCTGCGATGCGCTGGCCCGAGGTCGACGCGGCGGCGCTGGTGCAGGACGAGATCGAGCTCATGTTGCAGGTCAACGGCAAGCTGCGCGGACAGATCCGGGTGGCCGCCGACGCCGACAAAGCGGCGATCGAGGCGGCCGCGCTGGCGAGCGAACCGGTGCAGAAATACCTTGCGGGGCAGGCGCCGAAAAAAGTCGTCGTGGTCCCTGGGCGTTTGGTTAATATCGTCGTATGAACAGACGCCTCTTTCTTGCCGGGCTGCCTGCGGTCCTTGCCGCAGGCTGCGGCTTCCAGTTGCGCCGGGTCGAGGGCATTCCGTTCGCGAGCCTCTATCTCGACGCGCCGGGCAACAGCGTCGTCGCGCAGCGACTGCGCAGCCTCCTGGTCACGAGCGGGAAAACACGGCTCGCCGACGCGCCCGCCGAAGCGGAAGCGGTGCTCAAGCTCGCGCAGGAAGAGCGCACCAAGACGATTCTGTCCTTGTCGGGCGCCGGGCGCGTGACCGAATATCGGCTCGGTCTCAGGCTTTCCTACGGCATCCTCGGCCGTGACGAACGTGTTCTGGCGGAACCGGAGCACATCGAACTCAATCGCGACATGACCTACGACGATTCGCAGTTGCTGGCGAAGGGCGCCGAGGAGCAGCTCCTGTACCGGGACATGGACGACACGGCGGCGCGGCGGATCCTGCGCCGACTGCAGTCGCTCAGCGTCGGCGACGGAACTTGAACCTCGCGAGCGACCGTCTGCCCGAACAGCTCGCGCGCGGCCTCGCTCCGCTCTATGTGCTGGTCGGGGACGAGCCGCTGGCGGCGCAGGAAGCGGGCGACGCCATCCGCGCGGCGGCGCGCGCGGCGGGCTACAGCGAGCGTACGGTGCATACCGCCCAGGGCCGTTACAACTGGCAAGGCATTTTCTCCGGCGCGGACAACCTCTCCCTGTTCGCGGAACGCCGTCTCGCCGAAATTCGCATTCCTTCCGGCAAGCCCGGGGTCGACGGCGCGAAGGCACTCGAAGCCTATGTGGCCGCCTTGCCGGCCGATACCGTGACGCTGATCAGCCTGCCGGGACTCGACAGGAAAACCATGCAAAGCCGCTGGTTCGCCGCCCTGGCGGGAAGCGGCGTGGTGGTCGAGGCGCGCGCCGTCGAGCGCGCGCAGCTCGCGACGTGGATCGAACGCCGGCTGGCCCGGCAGGGGCTGCTCGCCGAGCGCGCGGCGCTGGAATTTCTGGCCGATCAGGTCGAAGGCAATCTGCTGGCGGCGCAGCAGGAGATCGACAAGCTCGCCCTGCTGCTGCCGGCGGGTCCGGTGACGCGCGCGGACGTCGAGCACGCCGTGGTCGACGTCAGTCGGCTCGAAGCCGATGCGCTGCAGGACGCCTTGTACGCGGGCGACGCGGCGCGCTTTGCCCAGGTGGCCAAGGACCTTAAGGACAGCGGCGAGGCTGTGCCCGGCATCCTGTGGCAGGTCGCCTCGGCGGTGCAACTGCTGCTCAGGCTAAAATTGGCGGTATCGAATGGCGAGAGCATGGCCGCCGTCATGCGCACGCTGTGGGGGCGCGACAAGCAGCGCGCGCCGCAGATCGAGCGGGCGCTCAAACGGCTCGACACCGCCCAGATCGAGGCGGCGCTCGCGCTCCTCGCGCGCGTGGACCGGCAGGCGAAAGGCCTGGAACGCGTGGGCGACTCGTGGGACAGCCTGCTGGGCGTCGCGATGACACTTGCCGGCGCCGAACGCGCGGAAAACAGGACACGATGATGGATGTGAAAAGCTATATGCAAACCCTGGGCAAGCAGGCCCGCGACGCGGCACGCGCGATTGCACGCGCCGAGACCCAGCAGAAGAACCAGGCCTTGCTGGCGATGGCGGCAGCGATCCGGCGCGACGCCGCGAGGCTGCTCGAGGCCAACGCGCAGGACATGGAGCACGCCCGCGCCGCGGGTTACGACACCGCGTTGCTCGATCGACTGCAGCTCAGCGAAAAGACGGTGGCCGCGATGGCCGAGGGTCTCGAGCAGATCGCGGCGTTGCCCGACCCGGTGGGCGAAATCACCGATCTCAAATACCGGCCTTCCGGTATCCAGGTCGGCAAGATGCGGGTGCCGCTTGGCGTCATCGGCATCATTTACGAAGCCCGCCCCAACGTGACGGCCGACGCCGCCGCGCTGTGCCTCAAGTCCGGCAACGCGGCGATCCTGCGCGGCGGCTCCGAAGCGCTGCACTCCAATCAGGCCGTCGCGGCGTGCGTGCGCGAAGGACTCGAGGCCGCCGGCCTTCCCGCGGCAGTCGTGCAGGTGGTCGAAACGACCGACCGCGCGGCGGTTGGAGAACTCATCACGATGAAGGACTACGTCGACGTCATCGTGCCGCGCGGCGGCAAGGGGCTCATCGAGCGCATCACGGGCGAGGCGCGCGTTCCCGTGATCAAGCATCTGCATGGCAATTGCCACGTCTACGTGGACGACCGCGCCGACCTCGCCAAGGCCGTGAAAATCGTCGAAAACGCCAAGACCCAGCGCTACGGCACCTGCAACACGACCGAGTCGCTGCTCGTCGCGCGTGCGGTCGCGGCCGCAGCGCTGCCGCAGATCGGCGCGATGCTGGCCGGCAAGGGTGTGGAAATGCGCGGCTGTCCGGAGTCGCTGGCGATCCTGCAGCAGGCGGCGGGCGTGCCGGCGGACAAGCTCAAGCCGGCGGTGGAGTCGGACTGGTACGAGGAATACCTGGGGCCGATCATCGCAGTCAAGGTCGTCGACGGCATCGATGCGGCGATGCTCCACATCAACACGCACGGCTCCCAGCATACCGACGCGATCGTTACCGAGGATTACGGCCGCGCGCGCCGTTTCCTGCGCGAAGTCGATTCGGCGAGCGTCGTCGTCAACGCGTCGACGCGCTTCGCCGACGGCTTCGAGTACGGGCTCGGTGCCGAGATCGGCATATCCACCGACAAAATCCACGCGCGCGGGCCGGTCGGCCTGGAGGGGCTTACGAGCCAGAAATGGGTGGTGCTGGGGGACGGCCACGTGCGCGGATAGCGATGCAGGCGGTCGGCGTCTTCGGCGGGACCTTCGATCCGATTCACTTCGGCCACCTGCGCTTGGCCGAGGAAATGGCCGAAGCGCTCGGTCTCGAGCGTGTGCTGTTCGTCCCCGCGGGCCAGCCGCCGCATCGCGGCACGCCGCGTACCGCGGCGACGCACCGGCTCGAGATGGTGCGCCGCGCGGTGCGCGGCAACCCGCGCTTTGCCGTGGACGCGCGCGAGGTCGCGGCGTCGCGCCCCAGCTACACGGTCGACACCTTGACTGCGCTGCGCGGGGAACTCGGAAACCGGGTCCCGCTGTGGCTGCTGTTGGGGGGCGACGCGTTTCTCGGCCTCCCGACCTGGCACGAATGGCGCCGGCTGTTCGAGCTGGCTCATATCGCGGTCGCAACCCGCCCGAGCGGCCCGACGCCTGCGCCCGAGCCGCCGCATGAACTGCAACAGGAAATCGCGCATCGCCAAGGCGGGGGCGCTATAAGCACCGCACCGGCGGGCTCTGTGCAGATGCGGCCGATGACGCCGCTTCGCATATCGGCCACCGCGATCCGAGACACCCTTGCCCGCCACGGGAGCGCGCGTTACCTGCTGCCCGATGCGGTGCTCGACTACATTCACGAACACCAACTCTATACACACCCATGAACATTGAAGACAAAACCAAACTGGTCGTCGGAGCGCTCGAAGACATCAAGGCGCGCGACATCGCAGTGCTCGACACGAGCAAGCTCACCTCGCTGTTCGAGCGCATGGTGATCGCCACTGGCGACTCGAATCGCCAGACGCGGGCGCTCGCCGACAACGTGCGCGAAAAAGTGAAGGAGGCCGGCGAGCACGTCGGCGGCATGGAAGGCGAGGAAACCGGCGATTGGGTGCTGCTCGATCTCGGTGACGTGATCGTGCACGTCATGCTGCCGGCCGTGCGCGCGCATTACAATCTCGAAGAATTGTGGGGGGCGGGCGAAGCGGCGCGCGCGCGCAAGGCGGCAAGCTAGGCTGCATGAAGCTGCAGCTCATCGCCGTCGGCCACAAGATGCCGGATTGGATCAGCGCGGGCTACGACGACTATGCGCGGCGCATGCCGAGCGATCTGCAGTTGATCCTGACCGAGATCAAGCCCGGGCACCGGGTCGCAGGCGCGGACGGCGGGCGCGCGCGGCAGCTCGAGGCGGCGCGCATCCGCGCCGCGCTGCCCGCCAGTGCGGTGCGGGTCGTGCTCGACGAGCGTGGAACGCAGGCGACGACGCGCGAACTCGCGGCGTGGCTGGAGAACTGGATGGCCGAGGGGGTCACGCCGGCATTTGTGATCGGCGGCGCCGACGGCTTGGACGACAGCGTCAAGGCGGGTGCGGGCAAGCTGCTCGGTCTGTCGAGGCTGACACTGCCGCACGCGCTCGCGCGGGTGATTCTTGCCGAGCAGCTGTATCGTGCCGCATGCATCATCAAGGGGCATCCCTACCATCGGGATTGAGGGGGAATAACGAAAATATGCTGGTCGACAAACGCATCTACCTGGCTTCGCAATCGCCGCGGCGGCGCGAACTTCTGAAACAAATCGGCATCGCCTACGACGTGCTGCCCTTGCGTGCCGTCTCGGGACGAATGGACGTGATCGAACTGCCGCACGCTGGCGAGCCCGCTCCGGACTTCGCGAGACGGATGGCGACCGAGAAAGCGGCCTGCGGCTGGCGCGCGGTCGACCTGCGGCGGCTGTTGCGCTTCCCCGTGCTCGGCGCCGACACCGTCGTCGAGCTCGACGGCGCCATCCTTGGCAAGCCGGCCGACCGCTCCGCGGCCATGGCCATGCTCGCGCAGCTCTCGCGGCGCGAGCATCAGGTGCACACTGCGGTAGCGGTGCAGCACGAGTCGCGTATCGAGGTGCGACTGTCGTCGAGTCGTGTCAGGTTCGCGGCACTCGACAACACCCTCATCGCGCGCTATCTGGAAACCGGTGAGTATCTCGGCAAGGCCGGCGCTTACGGCATCCAGGGGCGGGCGGGCGCCTTCGTCGAGCATATCGAGGGCAGCTACAGTGGCGTCATGGGTCTGCCGTTATACGAGACTGCCGTGTTATTGAGGGAATTCGGTCTCGCCGTCTGAGCGCTGCTGCTGCATCATGAGCGAAGAAATCCTCGTCAACGTCACTCCGCAGGAAACGCGCGTCGCCGTGCTCCACCTCGGCGCGGTCCAGGAGTTGCACATCGAGCGCGCCAAATGCCGTGGGCTCGTGAGCAACATTTACATGGGGCGCGTCGTGCGGGTGCTGCCCGGCATGCAGTCGGCTTTCATCGACATCGGCCTCGAACGCGCCGCCTTTCTGCACGTTGCCGACATCTGGGAGGAGCGCCACAACGGCGAGCCGGAACGCCCGATCGAGCAAATCCTGCACGAAGGCCAGAACCTGATGGTGCAGGTGATCAAGGACCCGATCGGCACCAAGGGCGCACGGCTGTCGACGCAGATCAGCTTCGCCGGGCGCTATCTCGTGTATCTGCCGCAGGAAACCCATATCGGCATTTCGCAAAAGATCGAAGGCGAGGAAGAACGCGAACAGCTGCGCCAGAAACTTCACCAGCTGATACCGCAGGACGCGACCGGCGGATTCATCGTTCGCACCATGGCCGAGACCGCCGAGGACGTCGAGATGCTCGCCGACATCGACTACCTCCGGCGCCTGTGGAGCAGCATCCAGTCGCGTGGCAATTGCGTCGCGCCCTGCCTGCTCTATCAGGATCTCGATCTGTCGCTGCGCGTGCTCCGCGACTTCGTCAACCGTGATACCACGCGCATCCTGATCGACTCGCGCGAGACCTATCAGCGCATGGCCGAGTTCGCGCAGAACTACACCCACGCGGTGCTCGACAAGCTGCAGCACTACGGTGCCGACCGGCCGCTCTTCGACCTGCATGCGATCGAGGACGAGATCGCCAAGGCGCTGGGGCGTCGCGTCGACTTGAAGTCGGGCGGCTACCTCATCATCGACCAGACCGAGGCGCTCACGACCGTCGACGTCAACACCGGCGGCTTCGTCGGGGCGCGCAACTTCGACGACACGATCTTCAAGACCAATCTCGAAGCCGCGCAAGCCATCGCGCGCCAACTGCGGCTGCGAAATCTCGGCGGCATCATCATCATCGACTTCATCGACATGGACAACGCCGAGCATCAGGAAGCGGTGCTGACCGAACTGAAGAAGACGCTGACGCGCGACCCCACGCGCACGACCGTCAGCGGTTTTTCCGCGCTCGGGCTCGTCGAGATGACGCGCAAGCGGACCCGGGAGTCGCTCGCGCACGTGCTGTGCGAGCCGTGCCCGACCTGCGCCGGGCGCGGTGAAATCAAGACCGCGCAGACCGTCTGCTACGACGTGCTGCGCGAGATCCTGCGCGAGGCGCGCCAGTTCGACGCGCGCGAATACCGCATCCTCGCGGCGCAAAGCGTGATCGACCTGTTCCTCGACGAGGAGTCGGGCAGCCTCGCCCAGCTCATCGACTTCATCGGCAAGCCGGTGTCGCTGCAGGTCGAGACCACCTACCCGCAAGAACAGTACGACATCATCCTGCTGTGAAGCCCCCCGCGTATTGGCGGACAGCCTGCACCGAGCTGGCTGCGGCCGACCCGGTCATGGCGGCGCTGATCGCGCGCTATCCCAACTGCATTCTCGGCAACCGCGGCGACCCCTTCCAGACCCTGGCCCGCGCAATCGTCGGCCAGCAGATATCGGTCAAGGCCGCCAATAGCATCTGGGCGCGCTTCGAGGCGCAGATGGACGCGGTCTCGCCAGCGCAGCTCGTCCAGCTCGACCCAGTAGCGATCGCGGCGTGCGGGCTGCCCCGCCGCAAGGTCGAGTATTTGGTTGACCTTGCCGGCCACTTCATCGACGGCCGGATCGAGCCGGCGCGCTGGGTCGAGATGGACGACGAAGCCGTCATTGCCGAACTCGTCGACGTGCGCGGTATCGGCCGCTGGACCGCCGAGATGTTCCTGATCTTCAACCTTCAGCGTCCCGACGTCTGGCCGGTCGACGACATCGGCCTGCAGAAGGCGGTCGCCCTGCACTACCTCGAAGGCGAGCGGCCCGGTCTAGCGGCGCTGCGCGAACACGGGACGCGCTTCCGCCCCTGGCGCACCGTCGCCACCTGGTATCTGTGGCGCAGCCTTGATCCTCAGGTCGTCCAGTATTAGAAGCTGATTTCGGCCAGCACCGGCGCGTGATCGGAGGGTCTCTCGAGTTTACGCATGTCGCGGTCGATGCTGCTCGACGCGCAGTTCTCCGCCAGGGCTTCGGACAGCAGGATATGGTCGATCCTGAGGCCGTGGTTGCGGCGAAAGCCCATCATCCGGTAGTCCCACCACGAGAAACTTTTCTCCGGCTGCTCGAACAGGCGGAAGCTATCCTTGAGGCCAAGCTGCAGCAGCGCGTGGAAACGCTCGCGCTCGCGCGGCGAGACGTGCACCGAGCCTTCCCAGGCCTTGGGGTCGTGCACGTCGCGGTCCTCGGGCGCGATGTTGAAGTCGCCGAGCACCGCGAGCCTGGGGTGGCGTGCAAGCTCCTCCAGCAGCCACAGCGAGAGGGCATCGAACCAAGCGAGCTTGTAGAAATATTTGTCGGAGTCTGGGCTCTGGCCGTTCGGACAGTAGACACAGACGAAGCGAACCCCATCGACGGTCGCCGCGATGACGCGCTTCTGCTCGTCGCCGAATCCGGGAATGCCGGCGCTCACATCCGCCGCGTGCGAACGGCTCAGGATGGCGACCCCGTTGTAGGTTTTCTGACCGGAAAAGACCGCGCGATAGCCGGCGGCCGACAGCTCCGCGATCGGAAACGCGTCATCCGGGACCTTGGTCTCCTGCAGGCAGACGACGTCGGGTTGACGCGTGGCAAGAAAATCCAGCAGTTGCGGCAGGCGGACTTTGAGAGAATTGACGTTCCAGGCGGCGATTTTCATGGCGCCGAGTTTACCGCAGCGCCGGCGAAGGCTTGCAGTCGCGCCGCCGTCTGGCGCCGGGCGGCGACGCCCGGCGCGGCAATGCGCCGCCTATTCGGTTGCGGCGGGCGCGGGGGCGGCGGGGGCGGCGGGGTTGCGCCCGGGGGCGGCCGAGGTCGGATAGCCCGCCTGGTCGAGGGCGGCATGCCAACGGCCCGACTCGAAGCCGTCGACGCGCTCCTTGCCGACGACGAGAACCGGCACGCTCAAACGGCCGGTCAGCTTTTGCAGTTCGGCCTGGGCTTCGGGGCTTGCCTGCGGGTCCTTGTTGTTGAAGGGCACGCCACGCTCGGCCAGGAGCTGCCGCGCCTGGTCGCACGGAGTCCCGCAGGCATTGGCGTAGAGCGTGATCGGGTGTTTTTCGCGCGCGGTCTTGGTCGCATAGGACTCGCCGCCTTCGATCACGCTGCCGTTGAAGCTCCGCTGCTGCGCGTCCCGGACGCTGGCCGGCGGCGCCAGGTCGCTGTATACCTTGCGCCCCTGCGCATCCTTCCACTCGTAGAGTTTAGTGGCGGCCGCCAGCGGCGCGCTCGCCGCGGCCAGACCCGCTGCCAGTAAAAAGACTCCTGCTTTCATGCCGTGCTCCCGAAAGACTATGACTCCTTCGTTGTAACGGCCGTATCCGCTTCGGCTTTACCCGCAGCTACTCTCAAGGGTTGCCGTGGTTGCAGCGCCGCCTAAAGCGGCGGCCACCCCCCCTCAAGTCATGCCGTTGTGGCGCAGCAGCGCGTCGATCGTCGGTTCGCGGCCGCGGAAAGCCTTGAACGATTCGAGCGCGGGCCGCGCCCCGCCCTGGGCGAGTATCTCGCTCCAGAAACGGTGGCCGACCTCGGGGTTCAGCACGCCGCCGTAGCCCTCGGCCTCGTCCTCGAACAGCGCATAGGCGTCGGCCGACAGGACTTCGGCCCACTTGTAGCTGTAGTAGCCCGCCGCGTAGCCACCGGCGAAGATATGCGAGAAGTTGTTGGGAAAGCGGTTGTACGCGGGTGGAATGATGACCGCGACCTCCTTGCGGATGTCGTCGATCAAGTCCTGCGCCGTGCGGCCGCCATCGGGGTCGAAATCATCGTGCAGATGCATGTCGAAGCTTGCGAACTCGATCTGACGCAAGGTCTGCAGGCCAGACTGGAAGTTCTTCGCTGCGAGCATCCTGTCGAATAGCGCACGCGGCAACGGCTCGCCGCTATCGACGTGCGCGGTCATGTGCTTCAACACGTCCCACTCCCAGCAGAAGTTCTCCATGAACTGGCTCGGCAGCTCGACCGCGTCCCACTCGACGCCGTTGATGCCCGAGACGCCGAGCTCCTCGATCTGCGTCAGCAGATGGTGCAGGCCGTGGCCGGTCTCGTGGAACAGCGTGATGACCTCGTCGTGCGTGAACAGCGCGGGCTTCTTGCCCCCGTCTGCGGTATCGCCCACCGGGGCCGAGAAGTTGCAGTTCAGGTAGGCGACCGGCGTCTGGATGCCGCCCGCGGTCCTGCGGCGGGTGATCACGTCGTCCATCCAGGCGCCGCCGCGCTTGGAGGCGCGAGCGTAGAGGTCGAGGTAGAACTGGCCGATGCGCTGGCCGGTGTGGTCGGTGAGGGTGTAGAACTTGACGTCGGGGTGCCAGACCGGCGCGCTGTCTTCGCGAACGTGCAGGCCATAGAGCGTCTCGATCAGCCGGAAGAGCCCGGCCAGCACGACGGGCTCGGGGAAATACTGCTTCACTTCGTGATCCGAAAAGCTGTAGCGCGCGACGCTCAGTTTTTCGGAAACGTAGGTCGTGTCCCAAGCCTGAAGGTCGTCGAGGCCGAGTTCGTCGCGGGCGAATGCCTTGAGTTCGGCGAAATCCTTTTCGGCGTAGGGGCGGGCGCGTGCAGCGAGTTCGTCGAGGAATTTGAGTACGTCAGCGGGGGTGTCGGCCATCTTGGCCGCGAGCGAGACTTCGGCGTAGCTTCGGAAGCCGAGCAGCTCGGCGGCCTCGCGCCGCAGCGTGAGGATGCGCGCGATCAAGGGCGTATTGTCCCACTCTGGCTTGTTGAATTCCGACGCGCGCGTGACGTAGCCGCGGTAGAGTTCTTCGCGCAGCGCGCGGTCGTCGGCGTACTGCATGACCGGCAGGTAGGACGGCATATGCAGCGTGATCTTCCAGCCGCTCCTGTCGTCGGCCGCGGCCGCGGCCTTCATCATCTCGCGCGCGTCGTCCGGCACGCCGGCGAGTCGCGCGTCGTCGTCGATGAAGAGCGCGAAATCGTTGGTCGCGTCGAGCAGGTTTTCCTCGAACTTGGCCGAAAGCTGGGCAAGTTCTTCCTGCACCTGCATGAAGCGCGCCTTCTTGTCGGCCGGCAATTCGGCGCCACCGAGACGGAAGTCGCGCAGCTCGTTCTCGACGATCTTCTTGCGCGCGTCCGACAGGCCGGCGTAGCTCGCGCTCGCCTTGAGGGCCTTGAACTTCGCGAACAAGGCTTCGTTCTGCCCGAGCTCGGCGTAATAGACCGTGATCTTGGGCAGGTTCGCGTTGTAGACCTCGCGCAGCTCGGGCGAATCCATCACCGAGTGCAGATGCGAGACCTGGCCCCAGGCGCGGCCGAGCTTTTCGTTGGCGTCGTCGAGCGGCGCGACGAAGGCGTCCCATTCGGCCGGCGTGTCGGCGGCCTCGGCGCAGGCAACCGCGGCGCGGCAGTCGGCCAGCAACTGGTCGACCGCCGGGGTGACGTATTCGGGCTTGAATTCGGCGAAACGCGGCAAGCCGGAGAAATCGAGCAGGGGGTTCATGGCCTTAAGGGTATCCATGGCGACGACCAATAGTGGGGGAGAGGGGAATTATAATTTCGACTGCTGTCCACATTTTCAACCCCATGACAGACAAGGTTTACGATCCGGCGCTCGCGCCCCATCACGGCGTCATGCCGACGCTAGGCCCCGGCGCCTGGGTGCACGCGCGCGCGAGCGTGATCGGCGAGGTCAGTCTCGGCCGCGAGGCGTCGATCTGGCCGGGCGCCGTGATTCGTGGCGACGTTAATGCGATCGCCATCGGCGAGGCGACCAACATCCAGGACAACAGCGTGCTGCACGTCTCGCACAAGACGCCGGACAACCCCGCCGGCGGGCCGCTCGTCATCGGCGCGCGGGTCACCGTCGGCCACTCGGTAATCCTCCACGCCTGCACGATCGAGGACGAATGCCTGATCGGAATGGGCTCGATCATCCTCGACCGCGTCGTGGTGCAGAAGCACGTCCTGCTCGGTGCCGGTTCGCTGGTACCCGAAGGCAAGGTGCTCGAATCCGGTCATCTCTACCTCGGGCGGCCGGCCAAACTCGTGCGGCCGCTCAGCGCCGAGGAAATCGCGTATTTCAGCTACTCGGCCGCGCACTATGTCGCGCTCGCGCGGTCGTACCAAGAGCCCAACCCCCCGGAATTGCCATGAAACTCGCCAAACCCCTTTTGATCGCGGTCGCCGCGCTCGCCGTCGTCGCCGCGCTGGCCTACGCCCTGGTCGACAAGCCGACTGCGCCCGCCGCGACCTTTACGACGCTCGAGGGCAAGCCGATCGCCCTGGAGACGCTCCGCGGCAAGGTCGTTCTGGTCAACTTCTGGGCGACCTCGTGTCCAGGCTGCATCAAGGAGATGCCCGGCATGGTCGAGACCTACAACCAGTACAAGGACCGCGGCTTCGAGATCGTCGCCGTGGCGATGAGCTACGATCCGCCCAACTACGTCGCGAATTTCGTCCAGACGCGCCAGCTGCCCTTCCCGGTCGCGCTCGACGTCAACGGCGAACACGCGCGCGCCTTCGGCAACGTGCAGCTCACGCCGACGAGCTTCATCATCGGCAAGAACGGCGACATCCTCGAACAGAAGCTCGGCGAACTCGACTTCGACAAGCTCAAGGCGCTGCTCGAGCGCGAGCTGTCGTGATCCGACGGCTGGCCAGCGCAGCGCTGCTCCTGGCGCTCGGCGCGTGCGGTGCGAATGGCCCGCTCGCCACCGCGCCGAGCGGCGCGCGCACCGCGGTTCCGGCGCCGCCCCCGCCGCCCTTGCCGGAACGGACCGTGGTATGCGCGGCCGACGTCAGACAATGCGCGGACGGCAGTTTCGTCAGTCGCAATCCCGCGCGAGACTGCGCCTTCGACGCCTGTCCGCGCGAAACTCCCTAACCCATCTCCAGCAGAACTTCATTCCATGGCGCAATACGTTTACTCCCTCAACCGGGTCGGCAAGATCGTCCCGCCCAAACGGCAGATCCTCAAGGACATCTCGCTGAGCTTTTTCCCGGGCGCAAAAATCGGCCTGCTCGGCCTCAACGGCTCGGGCAAATCCTCGTTGATCCGCATCATGGCCGGGGTCGACAAGGACATCGAGGGCGAGGCCATCCCGATGCCGGGCATCCGCATCGGCTATCTGCCGCAGGAGCCGCAGCTCGATCCCGCCCATACCGTGCGCCAGGCGGTCGAAGCGGGCCTGGGCGAAATCGTTTCCGCGAAGGCGCGGCTCGATGAAATCTACGCCGCCTACGCCGAGCCCGATGCCGACTTCGACAAGCTCGCCGAGGAGCAAGCCAAATGTGAGGCGATCCTCGCGACGGCCGGCGCCGACCTCGACACGCAGATGGAAATCGCCGCCGATGCATTGAGACTGCCGCCGTGGGACGCCGTGATCGGTCACCTCTCGGGGGGCGAGAAGCGCCGCGTCGCGCTGTGCCAGCTCCTGCTGTCCAACCCCGACATGCTGCTCCTCGACGAGCCGACCAACCATCTCGACGCCGAGTCGGTCGACTGGCTGGAACAATTCCTCGTGCGCTATCCGGGCACCGTCGTCGCCGTCACGCACGACCGCTACTTCCTCGACAACGCTGCGGAGTGGATTCTCGAACTCGACCGCGGCCACGGTATTCCGTGGAAGGGCAACTACACGAGCTGGCTCGAGCAGAAGGAGGCGCGGCTCGAGACCGAGGCCAAGCAGGAGGCCGCGCGCATCAAGACGATGAAGCACGAGCTCGAATGGGTGCGGCAGAACCCGAAGGCGCGCCAGGCCAAGTCGAAGGCACGTCTCGCACGCTTCGAGGAACTCAACTCGGCCGAATACCAGAAACGCAACGAGACCCAGGAGATCTTCATCCCGGTCGGCGAGCGGCTCGGCGACAAGGTCATCGACTTCCACCACGTGTCGAAGTCCTTCGGCGACCGCCTGCTGATCGACGATCTCTCGTTCAGCGTGCCGCCGGGCGCGATCGTCGGCATCATCGGTCCGAACGGCGCGGGCAAGTCGACCTTCTTCAAGATGATCACGGGCCAGGAAAAACCCGATTCGGGCGAAATCGAGATCGGCCAGACCGTCAAGCTCGCCTACGTCGACCAGAGCCGCGACGCGCTCGCGGCCGACAAGACGGTGTTCGACGAAGTCGCCGAGGGGCGCGACCTGCTCACGGTCGGCCGCTACGAAACGCCTTCGCGGGCCTATCTGGGGCGCTTCAACTTCAAGGGTGCCGACCAGCAGAAGCTCGTCGGCAAGCTCTCGGGCGGCGAGCGCGGACGGCTCCATCTGGCCAAGACGCTGATCGCGGGCGGCAACGTGCTCTTGCTCGACGAACCGTCGAACGACCTCGATGTCGAGACGCTGCGCGCGCTCGAAGACGCGCTGCTCGAGTTCGCCGGCTGCGTGCTCGTGATTTCGCACGACCGCTGGTTCCTCGACCGCATCGCCACCCACATCCTTGCCTTCGAGGGCGAATCGCAGGTCGTGTTCTTCCCCGGCAACTACCAGGAATACGAGGCCGACAAGAAGAAGCGCCTCGGCGAAGAGGGCGCGAAGCCCAAGCGCATCCGCTACAAGCCGATCAGCCGCTGAGCCTATGATCCTCGCCCCGCTTGCCCAGGCCGAGCGCTACCGTGCGCTGCACCCCTTGTTCGCCCAGGCGTTCGACTTCCTGCAGTGCACCGATCTGCACGCACTCGCCCGCGGCGTCCACCCGGTTCTCGACGATCGCATCTTCGCCATCGTCGAGGTGGCCGAGGGCCGCACGCGCGATGCAGCCAGGCTCGAATGCCATCGCCGCTATATCGACATCCAGTTGGTGCTCGAAGGCGTCGACGAGATGGGATGGCGCACGCTGTCGGAATGCACCCGACCGCTGGGCGACTACGATCGGGGGCGCGACATCCGGTTTTTTGCCGATGCCCCGGCCGCGTGGATCGCGACACACGCGGGCTCGTTCTGCGTGTTCTTTCCGGAAGACGCGCACGCGCCGCTCGTGAGTCGCGGGCGTCTGCACAAGGTCGTGATGAAGGTGGCGGTGGACGCGACGGCCGGCGTGGCGCCCTGAGTCACGCCCTCGGACTCAAGTAGAGGTCGGAGCGGCCGTTATCGACCTACCTTGAGCCCAAGCCCGTCATGCGCCTCGCCCTGCTGGTCCTGTTGAGCCTGTGTCCTGCATGGGTATCGGCGGCCGCGCCGACGCCGGTTTTCGTCCTTCATGCCTACAGTCAGGAATATCCGTGGACGCGCGGGCAGCACGAGGGCTTCGTCGCGGCGCTGAACGCGGACCCTGCGCGGGCGTATTCGTTGAGCGTCGAATATCTCGACAGCAAGCGCGCCGGCTTCTCGCCAGCCTATGCCGGCCTCGTCGCCGACCACCTGCGGGAAAAATACCGCGGCTATCGGCCCGCCGCGATCTATGTCACCGACGACAACGCGCTGTCTTTCGCGCGCTCGCACCTCGGTTCGGTGTTTCCGGGCGCGCCCGTGTTTTTTTCCGGCGTGAACGACGTCAGCGTACGCGCCCGACTCGACCCGGCGCGGACCACCGGCGTGTTCGAAGAAAAGGCGATCGTCCCCAATCTTCGCCTCATGCGCGAGTTCGATCCGGGCGTCCACGACATCGTCATCGTCGGCGACGCGAGCGAGACCTACCGCGCGATCGAACGTGACATCAAACAGGCGTTGCAGGGCCGCCCCGACATCCATGCGACCTTCATTTCAGCAAGCCGGATCGACGACCTCGTCGCGCGCTTGCGGGCCCGTTCCGAGCGTTTCGTCTTCCTGACCACGCTCGGCGCGGTCACCCACTCCGACGGCAGCACACTGACCCTGCCGAGGACCGTCGAGGCAATCGTCGACGCCGGGGACTTCGTCGTGTTTAGCATGGAGGATGCCTACCTCTTTCCCGGCGTTCTCGGCGGCTTCGTCACGAGCGGCCCCGGCCAGGGGCGCGCCGCTGCGCAACTGCTCATCCGCCACCTCGACGGAACGTCGATGCGCGGGCTTCCGCCGATCGAGCGCAGCCCCAACGAGCACATCGTCGATGCGACCGAACTGCGCAAAGCCGGTCTGGTCCTTCCGCCTGGGCTGGCGAGCGAGGTGCGGCTGGTCAACGAGCCGCCGACTTTTTACGAGGCGAACCGCTCCGTCATCCTCAGCGCGCTCTATGCGGTCTTGTTTCTGCTGCTGCTCAGCCTTGGCGCCTTGCTGCTGCTTTTCGTCAGAAAAAACCGCCAGATCGCCCGGGCTTCGCAGCAACTCAGCGATACCAAGGACAGCCTCGACCGCGCCCAGCGCATCGCGCAAATGGGCAACTGGGACTGGCATATTGCGGAAAAC
>CBJMYK010000006.1:0-15404 GCA_966433795.1 uncultured Thiobacillus sp.
AGTCCGGCAGGTGGCGCGGACGCTGGTAGCAGTGGGTCACGAAGTCGAGCTGCCCCACGCGCTCGCCCAGTTCGTCGATGCGATCATCGGCGACGTCCCACACGGTCATGCCGTTGGCGCGATAGCCGAGGGCGTAGTGGTTCGGCACCGCGCCGATGCGGCGGATGATCCCGGCGTCGAGCATGCGCTGCATGCGCTGCATGACTTCGGTGGCGTCGAGTCCGAGCTGCTCGGCGAGCGCGTGGTAGGGGCGCGGCGTCAGCGGCAACCCGGCCTGCGTCGCCTGGATGATCCGGCGGTCGGTGCTGTCCTGCAGCGGAAAATCCCCGGGCGCGTTCATACGTGCAGCTTGAGCCCGACGAAATATTCCCGGATCTTCGGCATGTTGTAGACCGGATAGCCGCTCTCGCGCTCGATGCGGGCGATCGTCTCCTGCTGCGCCGCGAGCGTTTCGGTCGCGAGCACGAACCACATGTTGAGCCGATGCGTGCGCGCGTAGTTGTGCGCGACCTCGGGCCGTGCGTTGACGATGCCGGTCACGCGTTCGTAGTCGTCGGCCGGGATCTCCATCGCCGCGAGGCTCAGCGCGCCACCCATCTGCGCGGCGTGGTACATGGGGCCGAAGCGCGACAGCAGGCCGCGCGCGAGCAGGCTGTCGATACACGCAATGACCGTGGCCTCGTCGCTGTCCACTTCTGCGGCGATCGCCGCGTACGGCCGTTCGCAGATCGGAAAACCGTCTTGCAGCGTGTTGACGAGGAGGCGGTCGAGCGCGTCCATCAGGCTATCGCTTCCTTGGGCTCGCTCGCGACATAGCGCGCCCCCGTCTGCTTGAAGCGTTGCCGGCTGAACAGGATTTCGTTCGGGAATCCTTCCAGCGCGCACCGCTCGCGCAGGTGCGAATGGTGAGCAAGTACGGCGTCGCGGTCCTTGCCGTGGATCATGCAGAACAGGTTGTAAGGCCACTCGGGCAGGCGACGCGGGCGTTGATAGCAGAGGTTGACGAGACCCGACGCGCCGATGCAGCGGCCGATCTCGTCGACGCGGGCATCGGGGATGTCCCACACGACCATGGCATTGGCGCGAAAGCCGAGCTCGTGGTGGCGGACGACGACGCCGAGGCGCTTGATGACGTCGTGATCGAGCATCTGCTCGAGCCGCTGCAGCACGATCGCCTCGGACGTGCCGACCACGGCGGCGACGGCGGCGTAGGGGCGCGCCACCAGCGGCAGGCCGTCCTGGATCGCCGCGACCAGTGCGTAGTCGAGGTCGTCGAGCTCGAGTGGGAGCGCCGGTGTCGCCTTGCGGTGCGGGCGGTGAGCGAGCGCCACGGTGCGCCGCAGGTCGAAGCCGAGGTCGATGTGGTAGTCCTGCACCATCGGCAGACGCATGACCGGCAGCCCGCTTTGGGCTTCGATTTCGCGCAGTACCCGCTCGAGATGGACGGCATTCGCTGCGGTCGCGACGAACCAGAGGTTGAAGCGGTGCTCGCGCTCGTAGTTGTGGTTGATTTCGGGACGGGTATTGATCTGCGCGGCGACGTCGGCGAGCCGCCCTTCGGGAACGGCCATCGCGGCGAGCGTACTCACCCCGACGCGGTTGGGGCGGAATACCGCGCCGACGCGGCTGACGACGCCTTCGCGCGTGAGACGGCGCAGCGTGTCGAGCACCTCGTCGACGCCGAGCCCGAGATGGCGCGACATGAGCTCGAAAGGCGCGGGCGTGAGCGGGAAGCCGCGCTGGAAGTCGTTGAGCAGGCTCAGCTGAAGGTCGCTCATAGTCCGGTCCTGTGGGCACGCACGGTGAAGAAGATGCCGCTCGGGCTCTCGGCGGGCAGGGTGCCCAGGCGCGCAAACGAATCGGGGTCGTAGATCTCGATCCGGTTTTCGTCGCGCAGGGAAAGCCAGACCTGCTCGCCACGCGGCGAGAACTCGAGGTGCAGCACGCCCTTGCCGGGCTTGAGCGTCTGGACGATTCGGCGCGACGGCAGGTCGAGAACTTGGATCGTGTCGTTGTCGGGGAAGGCGAAGTTGATCCAGACCTGGCGGCCGTCGGGGCGGGCGACAGCGAACACCGCCTGGCCGGCGACCGGGATGCGATCGATTTCCTGCCAGCTGTTCTGGTCCGCGATAATGACCTCGTGGCGGCCGACGGCAGGCAGCACGATCTGGCTGCCGGTCGCGGCCCAACCTTCGAGGTGCGGCATTTTGTAGACCGGCAGCTTTTCGCCGTGGCGGCCGAATTCGACGAGTGCGCGCCGGACCCCGGCGTCGAGGTTCCAGAGGTCGAGCAGGGCCACGCCGTCTTCGCCGAAGAGACCGGCGGCGTAGTGGCGGCCGTCGGATGTGATCATGCCGTCGTACGGTTCCTTGCCGATTCCGGTGAACTTGCGCAGCGCCGGCTGCTTCGGGTCGCGCATGTCGACGACCCAGATCTCGCCGGCCTCGAACAGGCTGAAGACGAAGCGTTGTCCGGGCGCGTCGACCAGACCGACGACTTTCGAGCGCGTGCCGTCGGCCGCGACCGCGGGAATGTCGGCGACGAGCGCGAGCGTGTCGGCGTCGAACACCTTGACGCCGCCGGGTTCGTAGTTGGCGACGGCGACGAGCCTGCCGTCGGCGGAAATCGCGCCGCCGATGCTGTTGCCGCCTTGAATGATGCGATGCGCGATGCGCTGGGTCAGCAGGTCGACCTTGCTCAGTCCGCCGTCGCGGCCGAAGACGTAGGCGTAACGCGCGTCGCGCGAATAGCTGATTGAGGCGTGCGACAGGTCGCCGAGACCGTCGACGCTGGCGAGGCGCGTGCGCTGCGTGGTGTCGACGATCTGCACGCTGCCGGTCGCACGCTCGACGACGACGCCGAGGTCGCCGGTGCCGCGCAGCGCCGTTCCGGCGCAACCGCTCAGCAGGCCGAACGCGAGGAGAGCGAACGCGGGGACGTTAGTAGCCATGCGGAAATCCCTTTTGCAGCGAATCGACGATCCACGAGGCTTCGGCCTCGGAGAGAAAGGCCTTCCACGGGGGCATCGCGGTTCCCGGGCGCCCGTAAAGAATGGTGCTGATCAGCGCAGCAGCCGGTTTGTCGTGCAATGTCTGGGGGGTGAGTGCGGGGCCGAGGCCGCCGCGGAGTTGCATGCCGTGGCAGGACCCGCAGTCCTGGCGCACCAGTCGAACGAGGTCGTGCTGGCGTTCCGGCGTAAGAGGAGGCGAATCGGCGAAAGCGTTTCCGGCGGCCGTGGCCAACATCAGTCCCGCTATCGTCAGAGTTCGCATCGCTTCTTGTTATCTCGTTGAAGCGGCGGGGCGCAGGCCGCCCCGCCTCGTCTGCTTAGTAGACGTCGTGCTGCGTGTTGTAGACGTTGAACTTGCCGGTCGGCGTGATCAGACGCTTGTCCTTGATCACGGTCTTGAGCTTGCGCGTCTTGTCGTCCATGACCACGATCGCCGATTCCTGCGTCTTGCCGTTCCAGACCGAGAACCACACTTCGTCGCCCGCCTTGTTGTACTCCGGCTGCACGACGCGCTTAGGCCCTTCGCCCAACTTGGCGAGTTCCGCGATGTTGATCACCTCCGGCGCCTTGTCGAGGTTCTTGATGTCGAAGATCGCGATCGACTGGCTGATCCCCGCATCGGGGTTGAGCGTGCTGTCGACCCACAGGTTTTTCGACTTCGGATGCGTCTTGAGGAACAGCGAACCACCGCCCAGGCCCTTGAGCGTGCGCACGACTTTCCAGGCGTTGGCCTTATGGTTCTTGGGATCGGTGCCGATCAAGGCGATGCTGTCGTCACCGAGGTGACCCGTCGCCCACACCGGCCCGTATTTCGGATCGACGAAGTTCGCGCCGCGGCCAGGGTGCGGGATCTTGCCGACTTCGACGAGGGCTTCCAGCTCCTGGTCCTTGGAGTCGACGACCGCGATCTTGTTCGAGGCGTTGGCAGCCGACATGAAGTAGCGGTGCGTGGAATCCCAGCCGCCATCGTGGAGGAAGCGCGCGGCTTCGACCTCGGTGATCTTCATGTTGTTGATGTCCTCGTAGTTCGCCATCATGATCTTGCCGGTTTCCTTGACGTTGATGATGAACTCGGGATGCTCGTGCGAGGCGACGATCGCCGCGACGCGGGGCTCGGGGTGGTATTCCTGGGTGTCGACGGTCATGCCACGCGTGGCAACGATCTTCTTCGGCTCGAGCGTGTCGCCGTCCATGATCACGAACTGCGGCGGCCAGTAGGTCCCGGCAATCGCGTATTTGTCCTCGTAGCCCTTGTACTTCGAGGTCTCGACCGAGCGTGCCTCCATGCCGACCTTGATCTCGGCGACCACCGCGGGCTTTTCCATCCACAGATCGATCAGATCGATCTTGGCGTCGCGACCGATGACGTAGAGGTAACGCCCCGACGCGGAGAGACGCGAGATGTGCACCGCATAGCCGGTCTCGATCGTCGAGATGATCTTCTTGCTCGCGCCATCGATCAGCGCGATCTTGCCGTCGTCTCGCAGCGTCACGGAGAAAAGATTCTCCAGATCGAGCTTGTTCATTTTCTTCTTCGGACGCTGGTTAGGCGGCACTTTGACTTTCCAGGTCGCCTTCATCTCGGCCAGGCCGTATTCGGGAGGCATCGGCGGCTCGTGCTGCAGGAAACGCGCCATGAGGTCGACTTCCGCGTCGCTCAGAATGCCCGAGCTGCCCCAGTTCGGCATGCCGCCGGGCGAGCCGAAGCCGATGAAGACCTTCAGGTAATCGGTGCCGCGCGGCAGGGTCACGTCGGGCGTCAGCGGTTTGCCGGTCGCGCCCTTGCGCAGCACGCCGTGACAGCCGGCGCAGCGCTCGAAGTAGATCTGCTTGGCGCGCGCGAATTCAGCGGTGGTGACGGGCGGAGCCTTCGGGGTAATGGTCTCCTGGGCTTCTTCCGGCTTGATCGGCACCGGCGCGCCCTTGTAGCGCAACTCCGGATCAGGTGTACCGGGGTGCCCGGAAGGGGGCGCATCGGCAGCCATCACTGCCTGTGTCGCGCCCATGAGAAAAATGCTAGCGGCCAGAATGCTGAGCCTCGTGTTCATCTGAATCCTCCCTCTGTGAAAAGTGAAAAATCCTGCAACGACGACGCTAGGTTAAACAGGGCACCGGGCCTCTGCCTTGATTTAGGTCAATGGCAAGTGTGTCCGGCCGTTGACTGTGGTTTTTTCGGCATTCTCGTCCGCCCGGTCGCAGCCGGGCCTGGCCACGACGGCGATCCGGGCCAGCGCGGAAGCGCCAGGACCGCTTCCTTCGGCGACCGACTCACGCGCGCTGCTACGTTCGCGACGCTTGCGCCTCTCGACCAGGGGCGGGCACTTGTGATCGTTATAGTAGGTAACTTGGCAGTCGAGGCAGTGATGGCACTCGTTCACGACGATTTCGCCGGTCGGCCGGATCGCCTGGACCTCGCACTCGACCGCACAGGCCTGGCAGGGCCGGCCGCATTCCTTACGCCGGCGCAGCCATTCGAAGGTATGGAAGCGACCTGGAAAAACCAGCGCGGCGCCGAGCGGGCAGACGTATTTGCAGTAGAACTTGCGGTTGAGGGTCGAGAGCAGGAGCACGCCGAGGGCAAAGGCCACATAGCCCCACTCGCGCTGAAAATGGAAATTGATCGCGGTCTTGAAAGGCTCGACCTCGGCGGCCCGGATCGCGAGCCCCATCGACTGCAGCGACAGCGCGAACAGGACCAGCAGGATCACGAACTTGAGCGCGAGCATGCGCTCGTGCACGACATGGGGGATCTCGAACGACGGCAGTTTGAGCCGCCGCGCGAGGCGGAAGCTGAGTTCCTGCAGCGCGCCGAATGGGCATAGCCAGCCGCAGTAGACGCCGCGTCCCCAGAGCAGCAGGGTGACGGCGACAAACGACCAGAGAATGAACAGCATCGGATCGATCAGGAAGCTGTCCCAGCTGAAATCGCGCGTGATCGCCTGGGTGAAGGTCAGAACATTGATGATCGAGAGCTGGCCGAGCGCATACCAGCCGATGAAGAACAGGGTGTAGACGAGGAAGCTCAGGCGCACCCAGCGCAGCAGCGCGGGGCGGCGCGCCAGGTAGTCCTGGAACAGCAGGATGCAGGTCAGCACGATCAGTCCCAGGCCGAGCAACGCGATATCGAGCTTGCGCTGCTGCCAGACCGTGCGCCACATGGGTTCGTCCGCCGCCGTGGCGGGTCCGGCCACGGTGACGGATTCGCTGACCGGCCGTGTCGGGGCCGCGATGTTCGGCGCGCGGCCGGCGTCGGCGGTCGCGACCCCGGCGTGCCCGGGCGCGTTGGTCGGTGCGTGCGGAGTTTTTCGATCCGCTTCCTCGGCGCGCGGCTCGGCGGTCGCCGGCGCTGCAGGCGCAGGTCCCGCGGCCGCCGGTGCCGTCGTCGCGGTCGCGGGCGCCTCGGCCTGGGGCGCGCCGATCCCGCGTGACTCGGCGACCATGCGTACGGCGCGCGTGATCGACGCGTTGATGACCATCACCGAGATCGTCGCGCCCGAGATCGCGTCGACGGTGGCGTAGCCTTCGCGCGCGGCGCCGACGGTTATCCGGCCGTTCGCCGGCTTGCCGCGGTATTGGTCGACGAATTGCGCCAGCCGCTCCTCGCTGATGCCGGCTGCGAGAATCGGCTCCTCGTGGTGAACGATGCGGGCGCCGACGATGCGCCCCGTCGTCGTGATGCCGACGAGAACGTTGATCGGGCTGCCGGAATAGGCGGGGATACGCACCATGTCGGCGGTGAGAAAGGCGTAGCCGACCAGCGTGTTATTGGCGTAGACAGGGCTCGCCGGAGGATCGCCTTCAGGCTCGTCGAAGCGGTCGGCGCCGGGGAAGAAGGTGCGCACCTGCGGGTAGTCTGCGCTGACATCGGCTGTCGCGCCTTGCATCGCGCCGAGCAGCAGGAGCAGCCCGAACAGCATCGTCCAGACGGCGTTCGGGCAACGCCGTTTGATCCGTCTGTCCGAGCGGGAGCGTGCGGTTACGAAACGCGGATGCCACATTGCCTGGACCTTCTGTCGGGTGATCAGGCGTGCGCCTGAGCAAAACATGGGTTATGTTCGCGCCGGGCCCCCTCGCAGTGCCTTGATTTTAGTCAACCCGCCTTGACCGTATACTACACGCATGAATCTGGACCCTGCAGATATTGAAGTCCTCAAAGGCGGCTACCTGTTGGCTGCCCTGTCACCACCCGAGTTCGCCCAGGTATTGGCCCACGCCAGCATCCGCAAGCTGATGCCGAACGAATGCCTGTTCGATCAGGGCGATCCGTGCACCCATTTCTTTTTCGTCCTGTCGGGAATCGTCAAGCTCTGCCGCGTCGCGCCCAGCGGCGAGGAAAAGGTCATGGATCTGGTGCGTCCCGGTCATTACTTCGCCGAAGCGGTGATGTTCATGGGGGGTCGCTATCCGGTCTACGCGCGCGCGCTCGACGCGACCCGGCTCGTGGCGCTCGATAACAAGCATTTTCTCGGCTTGTTGCGCAGCAATGGCGACCTGTGCATGCGCCTGCTGTCGACCATGAGCCAGCGTATCCACGGCCTGATCAACGAGATCGATCACCTGACCTTGCACAGCGGCGCGCAGCGGGTGATCGGCTACCTGCTCGAGCAGCTGCCCGACGGCGACGCACCGGGCAGCGTGCGACTCAAAGTACCCAAACACGTCATCGCTTCGCGCCTCGGCATTCAGCCCGAGACCCTGTCCCGGGTTCTGGCCAAGCTGCGGACCGGGCATCTGATCGACGTTCACGACGACATGATCGTTCTCAACGACGTGGAAGCCCTGCGGCGCCTGAGTTAGGCGCCGCCCATTCGCGACGCCGCTGGGGATCACGGATTTGATCGCGCGTCGCCTTCCGAGGGGGATCCGTTTCCGCTCCAGGTGCGGCCCCGCGCGGCTTTAGGCTTCTTCGACGAGCCTTTCGAGCAGTGCGATCAGCGCCTGGGCGGGCGCATCGCTCGCGGCCAGGTGGTGGGCGCTCGGCCCATTCGCCACGCCCGCCCGGGGATCGATGGCTGCGGGCCCGGTGACGACGATGCGCCTGAGCTTGTGCAGTTGAGCCAGAACTTCGGCGTCGAGCGAACACGCGTGCGTGATCACCGTCGTCGCCCAGAACAGGCGCGGCACGATGTCCGGGGCCTCAGTGTCCGGGTACTCGCTCCAGTTATGGTCGAAGCGCGGAATTGGCAGTTCGTCGTCCGTGAAGGCCGCGCGGTCGAGGAAGACGACGCGCTCCTTCCCGCTCACCTGCCGGTGCCGTAATTTTCGCCGGTCAGGCGCTCGAGCGCGCGCATCAGGGCAGAGGAATCGAGTTCGCTGTCACCGGCGCCCATCAGCGCGTTCATCTGCTGCGCGATCAGTGCGGCGCCGGGCAGCGGCGTCGCGGTCTCCTGCGCGTTGTCCATGACGATCGCCATGTCCTTGTGGTGCAGTTTGACCTTGAAGCCCGGCTTGTAATTGGAGTCGAGCATGCGCTGGCCATGGACTTCGAGTATGCGGCTGCCGGCAAAGCCGCCGAGGAGCGCCTCGCGCATCTTGACCGGATCGACGCCATTGCGGCGCGCCAGCAGTATGGCCTCGGCGACGCCCTCGAAGGTCAGTCCGACCACGATCTGGTTGCAGCACTTGACGACCTGGCCCGCGCCGTGGCCGCCCACGTGCACGATATTCTTGCCGAGGGTTTCGAACAGGGGACGCAGCTTTGCGAAGATCGGCGCTTCGCCGCCGACCATGATCGAGAGCGTGCCTTCGCGGGCCCCCGTTTCGCCGCCCGAAACCGGGGCGTCAAGCATATGAATGCCGCGTTCGGCCAGCGCCGCAGCGATACGCCGCGTCGCGGCCGGTGACACGGTGCTCATGTCGACGACGGTATGGCCGGGACGGGCGCCGTGAACGATGCCGCGGTCGCCGAGGATGATCTGTTCGACGTCGGTGGTGTCCGACACGACCGTGAAGGTGATGTCGGCTTCGGCCGCGACCTCGGCGGGCGTGCCCTTGCCGAGCGCGCCCATCACGAGCATCGGTTCGATGCGGTCGAAACGGCGTCCGTAGACGTACAACTGGTGGCCGGCGCGCAACAGGTTCTCCGCCATCGGACGCCCCATGATGCCGCTGCCGATGAATCCGATTTTCATGATGCGAGCCCTTTCAACAGCCATAGCCAGGATGGCAGCGTAACCAATCCCGCCAGCGTTGACCAGCCCATGACGAGGCCGGCCAGGCGGGCGTCGAGGCCAAAACGATCCGCAAGGGCGATGACCATGACCATGGTCGGCATCGCGGCTTCGAGGACGCCCGCCTCGCCGGGTTCACCGAGTCCGCCGGGCCAGGCGAGCGCGATGCCGAGGGCGACCAGGGGCATCAGCGCGAGCTTGATCGAGAGGGCGACGAAGACCGCCTTGTGCGGGCGCAGATCGTGCCAGGGAATCGTGAGGCCCAGCACGAACAGCATCAAGGGGATCGTCGGACTGCCCGCCCAACGCGCGGCTTCGACGAGCGGCCCGAGCCCTGCGCCGGAGACATTGAGCGCGACGCCGGCAGCGAACCCCCAGACCGGCGGCAGCCTGAGCCACATCTGGAGGAACGAGGCATGCTCGGTGTGCTTGCCGCAGCGGAACGCGATCCACACGCCGAGCGACCACACCAGCGGCGTCGTCGCGAGCATGTCGGCGAAGAACGGGTAGCGCGCGCCCGACTCGCCGAACACGGTGGTCAGGAAGGGATAGCCGAAGAAGAGCACGTTGCCGAAGCCGGATGCGAGCATGACGGCGCCGCGCTGCGGGCGCGATAGACCGCGACCGAGGGGGGTCGCGAAGAGTGCCAGGGCGGCGAGCCCGAGGCCAGCCAGCGTCGCCCCGCCAAGTATGAGCGGCAGTTGCAGCAGGTCGAAATCGACAGTTGCCGACGCGCCCGCGGCAAAGAACAGCATCGGCGCGAAGAAGTTCAGAACCAGACGGTTGATTTCGCCCCGCAGACCGACGACCGAAATACCCGTCTGCCAGCGTGGCCAGATCCCGCCGGCGGCGATCAGCAAGGCGAGGGGCAGCAGGGTTTCAAGCAGCAGTTTCTGCGCGAGTTCGGGAGACATGCCGGGGACGGTGGGCCGGAGGAGCGCTCATCATAGCGCCGCGGCGCACCTCGCCGCGCAGCGGACGCCGGTCGGCGCCGCGCGCGGGGGGAGGCAAGATCAGGTACGGGAAGCCGGGGTGTAGCGGTTGTCCGCGCTGCGCGAGCTGCCCATCGACTCGAGCCAAGCCTTGATGCGCGCGGCGTCACCGGCGCGTCGATTCGTTCCCGTGGCATCGAGGAGCACGATGATGACGTCGCGCTGGGCGATCTGCGCCTGCATCACCAGGCAATGGCCGGCCTCGTTGATGAAGCCGGTTTTCGACAGGCCGATCATCCAGTCGTCCATGCGGGTGAGGCGGTTGGTGTTGTTGAAGGCAACCGGACGGTAGAGGACCCGCGCCTTCTGGCGCTTCTTCTTGACGACGACGCGTTGCGTGCCCAGCGTGTAGTAGCCGGTCGTGCTGATATTGCGGATTTCCGGGAAGTTCTGATAGACGTAATCGACGAGCTTCGCGAGATCCTGCGCGGTCGATCGATTGCCACTCGAAAGCCCGGTCGGTTCGACGTAGACGGTGTCGTGCATTTCGAGCGCACGCGCGGTCCGGTTCATCGTGCTGACGAAACGGTCGATTCCGCCCGGATACGTCCGTCCGAGTGCGTGTGCCGCGCGGTTGTCGGACGCGATCAGCGCCAGATGCAGCAATTGGCCGCGCGTATAGCTGGAGCCGATGGCGAGCCGCGAGCCCGTGCCCTTGAGCGTGTCGCGGTCAGCGGCGCTGATCGTGATCCGTTCGTCCAGGGGCTGATCGGCATCGACGACGAGCATCGCGGTCATGAGCTTGGTGATCGAGGCGATTGGCGTCTGGAGCGTCGCGTTCTTGGCCAACAAGGGCTGCCCGCTCAACTGGTCGAAAACCAATACGGACTGGGCGCTGAGCTCTGGCGTGGGCGCGTAGGCGACCGCAGGCTCGGGTGCGGAATGTACGTCGAGGCGGTCGCTCCAGCGCAAGGACGCCTGCCCGTCGAGCGCGGCGGCGCCGGTATGGATGCACAACAGTATCAATCCGGAGACGAGGGTTTTCATAGGCTGCGTTCGACGGGACGACAAGGAAAATGTAGCAGGAGCCAAGCACTACGGATACAGCGGGCAAAACTTGAAGCCGCCTTTTCTGGCCTGCGACCGGGCTTGCGCATTTTACGTTCTGGATTGACGGTGTAGCAAGATTCGTTTTATATAGCAAACAGATGGGAGAATATTCGAATAATTTACTGCAGAAATCGCAGTTAACGGCGCTGCTCAGTGCCCCAGGCATCGTGGCCGAGGCCTTGGGCCACCTCGCCCGCGGCGAAGCCGGCGCAGCGGAATTCGCGGCGTGCCTGCGCTTCGACCCTGCGCTGGCCCTGCGCTTGCCGCTGCTGGCGAGGGACCTCGGCGCGCACCACGCAGACCTGCTTCGCGCGCTGCTGCTGGCGGCACCGATCGCGACCGGCGCGGCGCAAGCGGTCTATTGCGCCTGCTGGCGACGGTCGCTCGGCGTCGCGCAATTGGGGCGCGCGCTCGCCCTGCGCTGCACCGGCGCCGACGGCGACGCCGCGTGGCTTGCCGGAATCGCCCACAACCTTTCCGACTACCCCGGCGCCGAAGACCTGGCGCCGGCGCAGGTGGCCGCCTGGCTTGAGCACAGCGACAGCGATCCGTGGCTTGCCGATGCGGTGCGCTACCACGCCGAGCCGCTGGCCCGGGGGCGCGCCGCGCACCCGCTGCTTCGTGTCGTCCAGCTCGCCTATCAACTCGTGACCCGGCCCGATGCGCTCGATAGCGTCGATGTGCGCGCCGCGCTGGCCGCGCTCCCGGTGAGCGCGGCCGAAGCGGCCCAATTGCTCGCTGACGCTCAACTGCAGGTCCGCCAACTGGGCCAGCGCTTCGGCCTGTCCGAAGCGAACGATTCCACTTCGTCGGGGGAAGCGCTCGAGCGTCTGGCGCGGCTCTACGGCGCGCAAGCCGCGCAATCGGCGCTGCACGATTATTTCCGCGCCACGCGCGGCGCGGAGCAGGTCTATGCGCGCTGCGAACACGCGCTCAGGGCCTTGTTCGGCATCGAGCGAGCCGCGGTGTTCGCGGTGGCAGGTGACGCGGCGCTGCGCGCGACTCCGCTGCTGCCTGCGCCCGCCGCACTCGACGCGCTGGCCGTTCCGGTCGACGACGGGCACTCGGCGCTGTCCCGCGCCATGAACAGCCGTGCGCCGCAAGGTTTCGTACGCGGCGACGGAAGCGCGCTGGTCGACGTGCAGATCGCGCGCGTGCTCGGGGTGTCGCGCTTCATCTGCCAGCCCCTCACCTTGCATGACGGGCGCAGCGCGGTGCTGCTCGCTGGCGATCCACTCCCCGGGCTTGGCGCCTCGCCGCTCTGGCGCTTTCTGCTGGCGGAGGTCGCTGCGGCCCTGCGGCCTGCGAGCGTCGCGCCGACCGCCGCGGCCGACGCGGTGCCGGCCGTCGCGGAGGGCATCTCTCGCGACCGCGTGCGGCGAGCGATCCATGAAGTGGCAAATCCGCTCACGATCATGCGCAACTACGTCAACCTGCTGTCCGAACGCTTGGGCGCGGATTCGTCGGTGCAGCGCGACCTCGGCATCATCGGCGACGAGATCGAGCGCGTGGCGCGGATCGTCCGCGGCATCACACGCACGGAGGAGCACCCTGTCCCGACCGCGCCGCTGGAAATCGTGTCGGTCAACGGCGTCGTCTCGGAACTCGTGCGCATGGCGCTCGGAACGCTGTTCACGCCGAACAAAGTCAATGTGCAGATCGACCTGAACCCCAACGTTCCGCCGCTGCCGCTGCAGAAGGACCTGCTGAAGCAGGTCTTGTTCAATCTCGCGAAGAACGCGGTCGAGGCGATGCAGGCGGGCGGACATCTGAAATTCAGCACCCGTCTTAGCTCCGCGGACGGTCAGTCGGTGATCGAAATCGAGGTCGCCGACACCGGCCCGGGTCTTCCCCAAGCGGTGGCGTCGCGGTTGTTCGAACCCGTCGTCAGCGAAAAAGGCGGCGACCACGCGGGCCTCGGGCTTGCGATCAGCCGCAACCTCGTGGAGCGCATGAACGGGCAGCTCAGTTGCACCAGTTCGCCGCAAGGCAGCCATTTCCTGATCCGCCTGCCGGCGCTGCAAAGCGGCCAGGCGCCCCTTACGACAACACGCTACGGGTCTATGTAACCCGCGGCCAAGGAGAAACCCTCGTGTCAGACGACCCCCTGCAACTCCATCCCCCGCGAAGCACGGTGAGCAGCTTCCCGGCGCGGTCGCGTGTCCTCGTCGTGGACGACGAACCGCTGATTCTGGAGGGCCTCCGGCGACTGCTCGCGGCGCGTGACTATGAGGTGACGACGGCGAATGGCGGCTGCGAGGCCTTGATCGCAATCGGCAAGCAGCAGTTCGACGTGATCCTGCTCGACCTCGGCATGCCCGATCTGAGCGGCAACGAAGTGCTGCGTTTCGTCGGGGACCGCAGCGCCGACACGCCCGTGATCGTCGTCTCCGGCGACAGTACGATCGACGCGGCGATCCGCGCGCTGCGCGGTGGCGCCGCCGACTTCGTGCGCAAACCCTACGAGCCGGAAGAGCTGCTGCGCCGCGTCGACAACACGCTCACGCGCCGCCGCTTAGAGAAGGAAAACAACCACATCCTGCAGCGGCTGCAGCAATCCGAGAAGTGGCATCGCTTCCTCGTCAACAGCTCGCCCGATTTCATCTACACGCTCGATTCCGACGGACGCTTCACCTTCGTCAACGACCGCGTCGAGAGCCTGCTCGGCTTTCGGCGCGAGGATCTGCTGGGACAGCATTACAGCACCATCATCCACGACGAGGACGTCGCCCGCGCCGAGCACGTTTTCAACGAACGTCGCGCCGGCGACCGCAGTGCGCGCAACATCGAAATCCGCCTCAAGTGCAACCCGGGAATGCGCCGGCCGCGCCCGATGACCGGCCGTTGCAAGGCCGTCGAGCTGACGGCGACCGGAATGTACGACGAGGATGCCAACCTGTTCGAGCGGCGTTTCATCGGCAGCTACGGTGTCGCGAAGGACGTGACAGAGCGCAAGCAGGCCGAGGAGACCGTGCATTTCCAGGCATATCACGACCTGCTCACCGGCCTGCCGAACCGCGCCCTGTTCCGCGACCATCTCGCGCTGATGCTCGCCCAGGCCAAGCGCAACGCGAAGCCCTTGGCCGTGCTGAGCCTCGACCTCGACCATTTCAAGGTCATCAACGATTCGCTCGGCCACACGATCGGGGACGAACTGCTGCTCGCGGTCGGTGCGCGCCTGCGCCAGTGCCTGCGCGAGGGCGACACGCTGGCGCGCCTCGGTGGCGACGAGTTCGCGGTGCTGCTGCCGACGCTGGCATCCCGCGGCGACGTCGAACAGATCTGCCGCAAGATCATCCAGGTGTTGTCCAAGCCGGTCTACGTCAAGGGCCACGAAATCTACATTTCGGTCAGCATCGGCGCCTGCGTCGCGCCCGACGACGGCGAGATGATAGACAGCCTCATCCGCCAGGCCGAAATCGCGATGTACCAGGCCAAGGCCCAGGGCCGCAGCCGCCTGCAGTTCTGGGAAGCCGGGATGCAGGCGCCGTATTCCGAACGCATGCAGATCGAGGCCGACCTGCGGCGAGCATTGGCGCGCAACGAATTCGTGCTGTTCTATCAGCCGCAGGTCGATACCGTGAGCGGCGAGGTACGCGGCTTCGAGGCCTTGCTGCGCTGGTGGCATCCGCAACGCGGCTTCCTGAGCCCCGCCGACTTCATTCCGGTCGCCGAAGAATCGGGCGTCATCGTTCCGATCGGAGACTGGGTGCTGCGCGAGGCCAGCGCGCAGATGGCGGAATGGCGCCGCGCCGGTTTGCCGCCGGTGCGCTTGTCCGTCAATATCTCGGCGCGCCAGCTCGAGAGCCCGGACTTCGTCGAGAGCGTCATGCGCGCGATCCAGATCCATTCGCTCGACGGTCATCAGATGGAACTCGAAATCACCGAGAGCCTGCTGATGCGCGACTTCGAGGCCAACGCGATCAAGCTCGGCCGGCTGTCGGCGTCGGGCATTCGCCTCGCGATCGACGACTTCGGGACCGGTTACAGCTCCTTCAAGTACCTTTCACGCTTTCCGATCCACACGCTCAAGATCGACCAGTCCTTCATTCAGGAACTCGACCGCGACGAGAATCTGTCGATCGTCAACGCCATGATCGCGATGGGCCGCGGCATGAATTTAAACGTCGTGGCGGAGGGCGTCGAGACCGAGTCCCAGCTCGCGTGCCTGCAGCAGATGCA
>CBJMYK010000007.1:0-15087 GCA_966433795.1 uncultured Thiobacillus sp.
GAACTTTTCGGCGAGCACCAGCACATCGTGCTCCACCGCCTTCTCGTAGGCGGCCTTCAGCGTGCCGGGCTCGGTCACCTTGCTCATGCCGATGCTCGACCCCTCGCGCGCGGGTTTCACGAATATCGGCAACCCGAGCTTGGACTCGACCGCGGCAAAATCGCTCGTCGCCTCGAGGATAGCCCAGTCCGCGGTCGGCAGGCCCGCGGCGCGCCACAGAAGCTTGGTGCGCCACTTGTCCATTCCGACTGCCGAGGCCATCACCCCGCTGCCCGTATACGGAATGCCAAGCAATTCCAGCGCGCCCTGCATGCAGCCATCTTCCCCATAGCGCCCGTGAAGCGCGATGAACACGCGGTCGAAGTCGCCACTCATGAGGTCGCCGAGACTGCGTGTGGCCGGGTCGAAGCCGTGCGCGTCGATGCCCTGGCGGGTCAAGGCGGCGAGCACGGCGTTACCACTGTTCAACGACACCGGTCGCTCGGCCGAGGTGCCGCCGAGCATCACCGCGACCTTGCCGAATTTCTTCGCGGAATCCATTTCTTTCACTGCCTTTCTCCAATGATTCGCACTTCTCGGATCAGGCGCACGTTGGTGCGCGCCTCCACGCACTCTTCGACATGTTCGATCAGACGTTCGATGTCGGTCGCCGTGGCCTTGCCCAAATTGACGATGAAGTTGGCGTGCTTCGTCGACACCTGCGCGTCGCCGACCTGGTAGCCCTTCAGGCCGCACGCCTCGATCAGGCGCGCTGCATGGTCCCCGGGCGGGTTGCGGAACACCGACCCTGCGTTGGGCAGATTGAGCGGTTGCGAGGCGATACGCGTCTTCAGCAATTCCCGGATCTTTTGGCGCGACGCGGCACCATCGCCCTTCTCGAAGCGGAACCAGCCGCCGATGAACCACTCCTCGTGCGGATGCTTGAGCGCGGCGTGGCGATAGCCGATCACGTATTCGTCGGGCAGACGCTCGTTGAGTTGCCCATAGCGATCGAGCGTGTGAAGCTGCACCAGCTTGTCCCAGGTCTCGCTGCCGTAGCACCCTGCGTTCATCGCGATCGCGCCGCCGACTGTGCCCGGAATGCCGGCGAGAAACTCGCCGCCGACGAGGCTGTGGTTCGCGGCGAAGCGCGCAAGCTTCGGTGACGCGACGCCTGCCTGGGCGTATACGAACGACGCATCGACCTCGGACGGCACCGGCGGGAGGCCGTGGGTGCGGCTCTCGATCGCGAGCTTGGTCAGAACGCCATGCAGCAGGATCACGACGCCCGTGACGCCGCCGTCTCGCACCAGGAGGTTGCTTCCCAGGCCGATCATGTGGATCGCCTCGTCGCCCGGAATTGCGCGCACCAGCCAGATCAAGTCCTCGAGATCGGCCGGGATGTACACCCGCTGCGCGGTCCCGCCCGCGCGCCAGGACACGTGCTTCTTCATCGGTTCGTTGTACAGAAAACGACCCCGCAACACGGGCGCGCTGCCCCCGACCACGTCGACGTCGCTCATGCGGTAGTCATGGCGCATCGCTGCCTCCGAGTAGGGGTGCGACCTGACCGATGCTGCCGGCACCCATCACCAGCACGACGTCGTCCGGCTGTACCAGCTCGCGCACGGTCGCCGGGACATCGGCGACGGCCTCGACGAACACCGGCTCGACCTTGCCGGCTACGCGCACGGCGCGCGCCAAGGCCCGGCCATCGGCGGCGACGATCGGCGTCTCGC
Organism: uncultured Thiobacillus sp.; assembly: GCA_966433795.1. Lineage (GTDB taxonomy): Bacteria > Pseudomonadota > Gammaproteobacteria > Burkholderiales > Thiobacillaceae > Thiobacillus. Next base: position 1,719 of record CBJMYK010000007.1, read on the forward strand.
CGGCCGGGTAGACCTCGGTCAGCACCAGCACGTCGGTTTCCGACAAGACCTTGACGAAATCCTCGAAGCAGTCGCGGGTGCGCGTGTAACGGTGGGGCTGGAAGACGAGCACCAGGCGACGACCGGGAAAGGCGCCGCGCGCGGCTGCGAGCGTCGCCGCCATCTCGACCGGGTGATGGCCGTAGTCGTCGATCAGGCAGTAGCGCCCGCCATGCTTTGCAGCGTGTTCGCCGTAGCGCTGGAAGCGGCGGCCGACGCCATGGAATTCGGCAAGGGCCTTGACGATCGCGGCGTCGCTCGCGTCGACTTCCGTCGCGACGGCGATCGCCGCGAGTGCGTTCAACACGTTGTGCAGGCCGGGCTGGTTGAGCGTCACGTCGAGATCGGCCATGCCTTCGCGCTTGACCGTGAAGCGCATCTGCCCGTGTTCGAAGCGGGTGTCGACCGCGCGCACCTGCGCCGATTCGTCGAATCCATAGGTCGTGATCGGCTTGGTGATGCGCGGAAGGATCTCGCGCACATGCGGGTCGTCGATGCACAGCACGGCCATACCATAGAAGGGCAGGCGCTGACAGAAGTCGACGAAGGCCTGTTTGAGGCGTTCGAAGTCATGGCCGTAGGTATCCATGTGATCGGCGTCGATATTGGTGACGATCGCGATCACGGGCGTGAGGTAGAGGAAGGACGCGTCGGACTCGTCAGCCTCGGCGACCAGAAAGTCGCCCTGCCCGAGACGAGCGTTGGTGCCGGCAGCCGTGAGCTTGCCGCCGATCACGTAGGTCGGGTCCATGCCGGCCTCGCCGAGGATGCTCGCAACGAGGCTGGTGGTGGTCGTCTTGCCGTGGGTCCCGGCGATGGCGATTCCCTGGCGCAGGCGCATCAACTCGGCCAGCATCAGGGCACGCGGCACGATCGGAATCTTCTTTTCGCGTGCCGCGATGACTTCGGGGTTCGATTCCTGCACCGCGGTCGAGGTCACGACCGCGTCGGCTCCGACGATATTCGCGGCGCTGTGGCCGCGATGGATGCGTGCACCGAGTCGCGCGAGCCGCTGCGTCACGGCGTTGTCGGCGAGGTCGGATCCCGAGACGGCATAGCCGAGGTTCAGCAGCACTTCGGCGATGCCGCTCATTCCCACGCCGCCGACGCCGATGAAGTGGATATGTTTGACGGCGTGTTTCATTTGGCGAGCGCCTCGCAGATATCGGCGACGCGCCGGGTCGCGTCCGGCTTCGCCAGGCTCACGGCCCGCTCGGACATGGTCGCGAGCGTGCCGCGGTCGAGTCCGCCGATCAGGCCGGCCAGCGCCTCCGGGGTCAGCTCCTTCTGCTGGATCAGCCAGGCCGCGCCCGCGTCGGCGAGAAACGCGGCGTTGCCGGTCTGGTGGTCATCGACCGCGAATGGAAATGGCACAAGCAGCGCCGGCACGCCCGCGCACGCGAGTTCCGCGACCGTCATGGCGCCGGCGCGGCAGATCGCGAAGTCGCAGTCCCGATACGCCGCGGCCATGTCCTCGATGTAGTCGCGCACCTCGGCCTCGACGCCCGCCGCCGCGTAATGCGCACGCAGCGCGTCGACGTGGCGACGTCCCGATTGATGCACCACACGGGGTCGTTGCGCGGCGGGCAACAGCGCCAGCGCCCGCGGCAGCAGTTCGTTCAAGGCCGCCGCACCGAGGCTTCCGCCGACGACGAGCAGGTGCAGCGGCCCGCTGCGAGACGCGCGCTCCCCGGGCGCGGCGGCGGCGATCTCGCCGCGGACGGGATTGCCGACCCACTCCGCCGCAACGCGCCGGCAAGGAATTGGTTTGTCGTGGGCATGGGTGAAAACCTCGGGAAACGCGGTCAGCACGCGATCGGCAAGACAGACCAGAATGCGGTTCGTCAGCCCGCCGACCGAGTTCTGTTCGTGGACCACCAACGGCCGGTTCAAGAGGCTCGCCATCATTCCGCCCGGAAAGGCCGTATAGCCGCCCATGCCCAATACGACGTCGGGGCGGCGGCGCACGATCGCGGCGAGACTCTGTGCGAAGGCGAGCAGCAGCGTCGCCGGCAGCAGCAGTTTTCGCACGAGGCCCTTGCCGCGTACGCCGCCCATCGACACCCAGACCATGTCGATTCCGGCCGCGGGGACCACGCGCGCCTCGAGGCCAGCCCGGGTGCCCAGCCAGAAGATGCTCCAGCCGCGGCTGCGCAAGGCCTCGGCGACCGCGAGCGCGGGATAGACGTGGCCGCCGGTGCCGCCGGCCATGACCATGAGGGTGCGGTTCGCAGCGGTCATCAGAATGTCTTCCCCCGCATCATCTGCCGATGCTCCCAATCGATGCGCAGCAGCACCGCGACCGCGATGCAGTTGGCGAGGATGCCGCTGCCGCCGAAGGAGAGAAACGGCAGCGTGAGCCCCTTGGTCGGCAGCAGCCCTACGTTCACCCCCATGTTGATGAGCGCCTGCACGCCGAGCCAGATGCCAATGCCCTGCGCCACGAGCGCGCAGAAGTTGCGCTCGAGTTGGGCGGCGCGGTGGCCGATCACGAAGGCCTTGACGAGAAGCCAGCCGAACAGGCCGATCACGACCGCGACGCCGACGAAACCGAATTCCTCGGCGATGACCGCAAGCAGGAAATCGGTATGGGCTTCGGGCAGATAGAAGAGCTTTTCGACGCTGCCGCCGAGGCCCAGACCCAGCCATTCGCCGCGACCGAAGGCGATCAGCGCGTGCGAGAGCTGGTAGCCTTTGCCGTAGGGGTCGGCGAAGGGGTCCATGAAGCCGAGGATGCGTTGCATCCGGTATTCGGAAGTGAAGATCAGCAACGCGAACCCGATCATGAGCACGACGATCAGCCCCGCGAAAACCCGCCAGTTGAGGCCGCCGAGAAACAGGATGCCCATTGCGATCGACACGATGACGACGAACGCACCGAAGTCGGGCTCCTTCAGGAGCAGCGCGCCCGCGAGCATCATCACGCCGGCCATCGGCAGGAAGCCCTTCTTGAAGTCGTGCATGAAGGCGGCCTTGCGGGTCGTATAGTCGGCCGCGTAGAGCACGGCGAGGAATTTCATGAGTTCGGATGGCTGAAGGTTCGCGAAGCCGAGCGGGATCCAGCGGCGGCTGCCGTTGACCTCACGCCCGATCCCCGGTATCAGCACGACGGCCAGGAGAAGCAGACCGGCCAGGAAGAGGTAGGGTGCCGCCTGCTGCCATACCCGCATCGGAACCTGGAACGCGGCGACGCCGACGCCGATGCCGAGCAGGATAAAGAGGCCCTGGCGCACCAGATAGTATTCGCCGTTGTGGCCGGTGTACTTCGCCGCTTCGGCGATCGCGATCGACGCCGAGTACACCATCACCAGACCGATCGCCAGCAGGCCCAGCGCGAGCCACAGCAGGCTGAAGTCGAGTTCGGTACTGGGCTTGGGCGCCCGTGCGGTGTAGAGCATCAGGTCCGCATCCTTTCCGCAGCAAGCCTTTTCACCGCATCGACGAAGACTTCGGCGCGGTGCGTGTAATTGCGGAACATGTCGAAGCTCGCGCAGGCCGGCGACAGCAGGACCGCGTCGCCGGGCTGCGCCAGACGCGCCGCCTGCTCGACCGCGTCGGGCAGGCTCTCGGCACGGTAGCTCTCGACGCCCGAGCCCTCGATCGCCGCGGCGATCGCCGGGGCGTCGCGCCCGATCATCAGGACGGCGCGCGCGCTCGCGGCGACGGCTGCTTTGAGCGGGCTGAAATCCTGGCCCTTGCCGTCCCCGCCGAGGATGACGACCGCTTTTCTCTTCCCCATGCCATAGAGCGCAGCCTCGGTCGCACCGACGTTGGTGCCCTTGGAGTCGTCGTAATAGGTGACGCCAGCGATCTCTGCGACCTTCTCGACGCGGTGCGGCAAACCCTTGAAGTGCATCAGTCCGCGCAACAACGCCTCCATCGGCAGGCCCAGCGCGCGCGTCAAGGCGAGCGCGGCCAGCGCGTTGGCGGCGTTGTGCAGGCCCGGGACCGGCAGCACGGACAAGGGCATCAGCATGTCTCCGCCCAGACACAATTCGTCCTCGCACAGGCCGAAGTTTTCGTCCGTCGGGCAGCGGTCGAGGCCGAAGGTCACGACGCGCCGCCCGGGAAGTGCCATCGCGAGCGTGCGCGGGTCGTCCCGGTTCAGCACCTGCACGCCGCTGCCGCTGAAGATGCGCGCCTTCGCCGCCGCATACGCCGCCATGTCCGCATAGCGATCCATGTGGTCTTCCGAGAGGTTGAGCACGGCTGCCGCGTCGGCGTCGAGGCTCGATGTCGTTTCGAGCTGGAAGCTCGACAATTCGAGCACCCACACCTGCGGCACCGGCGCGTAACCCTGCTCGATTTCGTAGAGCGCGTCGAGTACGGGCAGGCCGATATTTCCCGCGACGCACACGCTCAGGCCCGCCATCCGGCACATGTCCCCGGACATGGCAGTGACCGTGCTCTTGCCGTTGCTGCCCGTGATCGCGATCACTCGCATCGCCGCCTGTGGCTCCGGTGCGCCGGCGCGCTGCGCGTTGAGCGCTGCCACGGCGCGCGCGAACAGTTCGACGTCGCCGACCACCTCGACGCCGCGCGCGCGCGCGCTGGCGACCGCCGGTTCGGCCAAGGGGACGCCCGGGCTCAGTACGAGCATGTCGGCCGCTGCGAGACGCGCGGCGTCGAATGGCCCCGTGTGCAGCCGCACCTGCGGCAATAACTGCGCAAGCCGCGCGGCATGCGGAGGCGCCTCGCGGCTGTCGGCGACGCTCACTTCCGCGCCGCGCGCGCTGAGCCAGCGCGCGCAGGACAGGCCCGTGTCGCCGAGGCCGAGCACCAGGACCTTTCTGCCGGAGAGCTGCAGCGCTTGGTAGTTCATCTGAGTTTCAGGCTCGACAGGCCGATCAGCACCAGCATCATGCTGATGATCCAGAAACGCACCACCACCTGGTTCTCCTTCCAGCCCTTCAGTTCGTAGTGGTGGTGAATCGGTGCCATGCGGAAGACGCGTTTGCCGGTCAGCTTGAACGAGGCCACCTGGATCATGACCGACAGGGTTTCCATGACGAAAACGCCGCACATGATGAACAGCACGATCTCCTGGCGTACGACGACGGCAACGACGCCAAGCGCCGCGCCGAGCGCGAGGGCACCGACGTCGCCCATGAAGACCTCGGCTGGATAGGCGTTGAACCAGAGGAAGGCAAGTCCCGCCCCGGCCATCGCTGCACAGAAGATCGCGAGTTCCCCCGCGCCCGGAACGAAAGGCACGCCGAGGTATTTGGAGAACACGGCGTTGCCCGCAACGTAGGCAAAAATCGCGAGAGCACTCGCGACCATGACGGTCGGCAGAATCGCCAGACCGTCGAGTCCATCGGTGAGGTTGACCGCGTTGCTCGCGCCGACGATGACGAAATAGGTGAGCGCGATGAATCCGGCAGCCGACAGGGCGAGCGTCGCCTGCTTGAGAAAGGGGATGATGAGCTCGGTATGGGCCGGCAGGCTCGCGGTCTGCCACAAATAGGCTGCGACGACGAGGCCGATCGCCGATTGCCAGAAGTATTTCCAGCGCGATGCAAGGCCGCGCGAATTCTTCTCGACAACCTTGCGCCAGTCGTCGACCCAGCCGATCACGCCGAAGCCGAGCAGCGTCATGAGCGCCAGCCACACGTAATCGTTCGACAGATCGGCCCACAGCAAGGTGGTTACGGCGACCGAAACCAGAATCAGCGCGCCGCCCATCGTCGGCGTCCCCGCCTTGACGAGATGCGTCTGCGGCCCGTCGCTACGCACCGACTGGCCGATTTTCAGCGCAGTCAGTTTGCGGATCACCGCGGGACCGACGATGAACGAGATCGTCAGTGCGGTCAGGGCGGCGAGCACGGCGCGTAGGGTCAGATAGTTGAAGACGTTGAACGCGCGGATGTCCTCGCCGAGTTGTTGGAATAGCCACAGCAGCATCTTCAGTGTCCCTGCATCCCCGAAGCCGGTGCATCCGGCGCTTCGGTAAAACTCTTGACCACGCGCTCCATCTGCATGAAGCGCGATCCCTTCACCAGAACGACGGTGTCGGGGCTTAATTCGTTTTCGAGTTCGGCGAGGAGTTCCTCGATGCGCTCGAAGTGCATGGCGCCGGTTCCGAACGCCGCGACGGTCTCGCGCGTCAGTTCGCCGAGGCCGAGCAGCCGATCGACCTTCGCTGCGCGCGCGGCGATGCCGATCTCCGCGTGCATCGCGGCGGCCTCGTCGCCGAGTTCGCCCATGTCGCCGAGCACCAGTATTTTCTTGCCTGCCTGGTGCGCGAGCACCGCGAGCGCGGCCTTGACCGAATCCGGGTTGGCGTTATAGGTGTCGTCGATCACGGTGCTGCCATGCAACGCGCGCTTTCGCTGCAAACGACCCTTGACGCCGCCGAAATCCGACAGGCCCGCAACGACGGCGCGGTGGGAGACGTCGAGGGCGAACGCGCCGGCCACGGCCGCCAGCGCGTTCATCACGTTGTGCTCGCCCGGAACCTGCAGCGCGATGTCGAGCGTGGCGTTCGGGAGTCCGACCGTAAGGGCCGAGCCGAACGCGTCCGCGCGGTAAGCCCCGCGTACCGTGGTCGCGTGGGCGAGGCCGAAATCGACGATGCAGCGCCGGGAATTCGCCGCGCGCCAGAGGCCGGCGTGGGGATCGTCGGCGTTGAACACGGCGATGCCTGCATCGGCAAGACCATTGAAGATCTCGCCCTTGGCGCGGGCGATGTTTTCGACCGAGCCGAGGAAGCCGATATGCGCCGAAAGCGCGTTGTTGACGATGGCGATGTCGGGACGCGCGAGACGCGTGAGATAGTCGATCTCGCCTGCGTGGTTCATGCCCATTTCCAGCACGGCGTACTGGTGGTGCGGCCGCAGGCGCAGCAACATCAGCGGGACGCCGATGTCGTTGTTGAGGTTGCCCTCGGTATGCAGCACCGCCTCTGGACCGCCCGCTTCGACGCGCAGTATCGCCGCGAGCATTTCCTTGACCGTGGTCTTGCCGTTGCTGCCGGTGATCGCGACGACGGGAATCGCGAAGCGCTGCCGCCAGGCCTTGGCGAGCCGACCGAGGGCAAGCCGGGTGTCGTCTACCCGCAGCGCATGCGTGAGATCGGGTGCCTGCGCAGGGTCGAGGACCACACCGACCGCGCCCTGCTGCAGCGCCTGCGCTGCGAAGGCGCCGCCGTCGAATTTCTCTCCACGCAGGGCGACGAAAAGGTCACCGGGGCGCAGCGAGCGGCTATCGGTCGTGACGCGCATGACCTCGGCGTCCGGACCTTGTAGCGGCACGCCGAGCATCGCGGCGGCATCCGACAGGCGCATCATGCAGTTCGTTTCGTTCATGCCCACGCCTCCAGCGCCTTCTTCGCCATTGCAGTATCGGAAAACGGCAGGCGTTGGCCCGCAATTTCCTGGTAGTCCTCGTGCCCCTTGCCTGCGATCAATACGACGTCGCCGCAGTGTGCGCCGCCGATGGCCTCGAATATCGCGCGCGCGCGGTCGGGCTCGACGCGAACCCGGCCCTCGGCCGCGGCATCGCCGATCCCGGCGCGAATGTCGTCGATGATCTGGCGCGGGTCTTCGTTACGCGGATTGTCGCTGGTGATCCAGATTTCGTCTGCGCCGCGACCGGCGGCCTCGCCCATGAGCGGGCGCTTGCCCTTATCGCGGTTGCCGCCGCACCCGAAGACGCAGACGAGACGCCCGCCGCTTGTGATTTCGCGCAGCGTGGCCAGCACTTTTTCCAGTGCGTCGGGGGTGTGCGAATAGTCGACCACGACCAGAGGATGCCCGCCGCCGCCGAAGGTCTGCATCCGCCCAGGCGGCGGCGTGATCTGCGCGAGCGCATGGCATGCGTCGTCGAGCTTCACACCCGAGACCAGCAGCGCAGTCAGCGCCGCAAGCAGGTTGGCGGCGTTGAAACGACCAAGGAGCGGCACATCGAGTTCGGCGTCGCCCCAGTCGCTGTGCAACGCGAGGTGCATGCCGGTCTGCGACAGCAGGAGCTTTTGCGCGACGACGGCGCCGCGTCGGAAACCGTAGCCGGCGACGCGGGCCGGCCGCGTCTCGCTTTCCAGGCGCTGTCCGAATGCGTCGTCGACGTTCAGCACGGCCCATTCGAGGCCGGGCCAGCTGAAGAGGCGGGCCTTCGTGTCGGCGTAGCTCGCCATGTCGCCGTGGTAGTCGAGATGGTCGCGCGACAGGTTGGTCAAGACCGCGACGTTAAAGCGGCTGCCGTTGACGCGGCCCTGCGCGAGACCGTGCGACGAGACTTCCATTGCGCAGGCCACCGCCCCGTCGGCGCGGTAAAGCGCGAGACGTTGCTGAAGCTCGATCGCGTCGGGCGTCGTGTTGAGCGCGGGCGTAAGCGCGGAGGGTTTGTCGCCGACCGGGGGAAAGCCATTTCCGACCGTGCCGATGATCGCGGTCTTCTGCCCGAGCGCCGACAGCGCCTGCGCGATCCAGTGTGCGACCGAGGTCTTGCCGTTGGTTCCGGTCACGCCGATCATGTGCAGCGCACGTGACGGCTCGCCGTAAACGTGCGCCGCGATTTCGCCGATGCGGGTTTTCAGGCCGAGGACGCCGGCGTTGGGAATCGCGAGCGCCGGATCCCACTGGTAGTGATCGGCTTCCCACAGCACGCCGTCGGCGCCCTGTGCCACGGCTTGCGCGATGAAGGCGCGGCCGTCGTGGGCGTCGCCAGGGTAGGCGACGAATACGTTGCCCGGCGCAGCGCGGCGGCTGTCGTTGACGAGTTCGTTCGGCCGCAGGCCGAGACGTTCGAGAATGTGCGGCACCGACTCGCGGACGGCCATCGATGCGCTGGGGGCGCCGGGCGGGTGCAGGTCGCGTATGGCCATTACACCCCGCCTCCGCGCTCGGGCTGCAGGTTTTGGGTGATGTGCGTCGCCGTTTCCGGTGCGTCGGGCGGAAGCGCAAGCTGGCGCAGACTCGCCGCCATAACCTGGGCGAATACCGGGCCTGCCACGCTGCCCCCGTAGTAGACGCCGTCGGATGGCTCGTCGATGACGACGCCGATGATGAGCCGCGGATTCGACGCCGGCGCCATGCCGACGAAGGACGACAAATAGCGGTCCGCTGCATAGCGCCCATCGACCAGCTTGTGCGCGGTGCCGGTCTTGCCGGCGACACGATAACCCGGCACGCGCGTACGCAGGCCGGTTCCGCCCTCCTGCGTGACGGTTTCCATCATCGCGCGCACTTCGCGCGCGACGCTCGGCGAGAACACCCGCACGCCCACTATCTCCTGCGGCTCGCGCTTGAGGAAGGACAAGGGCATCACTTCGCCGTCGTTCGCGAACGCCATATAGGCACGGGTCAGCTGCAGTAGGCTGACCGACAGGCCGTAGCCGTATGCCATCGTCGCGTGTTCGACCGGCTTCCAGTGGGCCGCGTCGCGCAGGCGCCCGGCCGTCTCGCCCGGAAAACCCGACCCCGGCAGCTGGCCGAAACCCGCCCGGTGCAAGACCTCCCAGTACTGCTGCGGGGTCAGCGACATCGCGAGCTTGACCGCGCCGACGTTGCTCGATTTCTGGATGATTTCGCTCACCGTCATGTGCGGATGCGGATGCACGTCGCGCACGAGCTTGGCGCCGACCCGCCAGGTCTCCGGTGTCTCAATCACGCTGGCAGGGTGGAAGAGGCCGCGCTCGAGCACGGCGGCAGCGACGAAGGGCTTGATCGTCGAGCCGGGCTCGAAGGTGTCGATCACCGCGCGGTTGCGCATCGGCCCGGGCTCGTAGTTGCGTCGGTTGTTGGGGTTGAAGATCGGCTGATTGGCGAGCGCGAGAATCTCGCCCGTCTTGGCGTCGAGCACGACGACGCTGCCGCCCTTGGCCTTGTGGGCCTCAATCGCAACCGCGAGTTCGCGGTGCGCGAGATACTGGATCTTGAGGTCGAGTGCGAGCGCGAGATTGCCGCCGAGCTGGGCGGTCTTGATCGGTGCGATGTCGCGAATCGTATTGCCGCGGCGGTCGCGCAGGATCTGCCGTTTGCCCTCGCGCCCCGCAAGCCAGTCTTGATAGGCGCGCTCGACGCCTTCCTGCCCGAGGTCGTCGACGTTCGTGAAGCCGACCACGTGCGCGGCGACTTCGCCCGCCGGATAATAGCGTCGGAACTCGCGCCGCAGGTGCAACCCGGGTATGCCCATCGCGGCGATTTTCACCGCCTGCTCGGGCGTTACCGGGCGGCGAACGCTGAATTCTCCGCGCGTCCTGCGACTGAGCACCTTGGCGAGTTCCTGCTCCGAGATGCCCAATACGCGCGCCAGCTCGCGCCGCTGCGCGTCGTCGAGGCGCAACTCGGCCGCGCGCGCCCACAGCGACTCGACCGGCGTACTGATCGCCAGAAGCTGTCCGTGGCGATCCGCAACCTGCCCGCGCTGCGCCGGCAGGGTGAGTTTGCGGTTGGCGACGGCATCGCCCTTTCCCTGCAGGTAGTCGGTATTGAGACCTTGCAGATAGAACGCGCGGCCGCCGACGACGGCGAGCCCCGCCAACAGCAGGCCGGCCACGGTCGCCATGCGCCACGGGGCGAGATTCAACCTCAGCAGTCTGCGCGAGTGATAGTTCACTGCGCACCTCCCAGCGTTTCGATGTGCACGCGCTCGGCCGTCGGCGCGATCAGGCCCAAGCGGTTACGCGCGACCGAATCGATGCGCGCCGGATTCGCCCAGGTGCTCTGTTCGAGTTGCAATTGCCCCCACTGCTCGTCCAATACTCGCGCCTCTTTCTTGAGGCGTTCGAACTCCACGAAATACGTGCGCGCGCGGTGCTGCGCCTGGATCACGGCGAGCGCGCAGGCAATCAGAACGAGCGCAAGGACGACGTCGAGGCGGGTCATGCCGCCCCCGCGTCGCCTGCGGCGCGCGCACTGGTCGACCAGCGACGGACCGCGCCGGCGCGTGCCAAGGTCGTCATGCGGCGGCCTCCGCGACGCGCTCGGCAACCCGCAACACCGCGCTGCGCGCGCGTGGATTCGCCGCCACTTCCTCGGCGCTCGCATGCTGGGCCCGTCCGACCAGCTTCAGGCGACCGGCTTTCAGCATTGCGGCCGGAATCGGCAGCCGGGCCGGCGCCTGCTCGCCAAGCGCTTCGTCACGCATGAAGCGCTTGACGATGCGATCCTCCAGCGAATGGAAACTGATGACTGCGAGACGTCCACCCGTGTGCAAGCGGTCGACGCATTGCGGTAACACGGCCTTCAGTTCTTCAAGCTCACGGTTGATATAAATCCGTATAGCCTGGAAGCTGCGCGTCGCCGGGTGTTGGCCCGGCTCACGCTTCTTGACCGTTGCGGCGATGATACCCGCCAGTTGGGCCGTGCTACGGACCGATTCTTTTTGCCGTCTTGCAACCACCGCACGCGCAATCGACTTAGCAGACCGTTCTTCCCCATAGGTGCGGATGACTTCACTGATTTCTCCCTCCTCCGCCGTCGCCAGCCAGTCGGCTGCGGATACGCCGCTGCCAGGATTCATGCGCATGTCGAGCGGTGCGTCGAAACGGAAGCTGAAGCCGCGCGTTGCGTCGTCGAGCTGCGGCGACGACACCCCGATATCGAGCAGAATTCCGTCGACCTGCGCGATGGCAAGGGCGTCGAGCACCTCGCCCAGATGCGAAAATTCGCTGTGCCGCAGCGTCAGCCGCGGCTCGTGCAGCGCACTGCCGGCGGGGATGGCTGCGGGGTCACGGTCCATTGCGACGAGCCGTCCACGCGCGCCGAGGCGAGCGAGAATCATGCGGCTGTGGCCGCCGCGGCCGAAAGTCGCGTCGACATAGACGCCCTCGGGCTTGATCGCCAGCGCAGCCACCGCCTCCTGTGCCAGCACCGGCACATGGGCGGACTCCATCACAACGTGAACCCCTCCAACTCCGGAGACAGCGCGTCGTTGCTGAAGCTCAGCGCCTGCGCGACCTGCGCTTCCCAGCGGGCCTCGTTCCATAACTCCACCTTGCTTCCTTGTCCGACGAGCACGACGTTTTTGTCGAGTTCGGCGAACTTGCGCAGCATCGGCGGCAGCAGCACGCGGCCGGCGCTGTCCATCTCCGTGTCGTGGGCGTAGCCGACCAGCAACTGCTTGAGGCTGCGGGTGCGCGGATTGAAATCGGAGAGGCCGTTGAGCTTCTTTTCGATCGGCTCCCACTCGGGCAGGGGATAGAGCAGCAGACACTGCCCCGGGTCCGCGGTCACGACGACGCGGCCGGCGCCGTTGACGAGCAGCGCGTCGCGATAGCGCGCCGGCACGACAAGCCGGTTCTTGCTATCCAGACTGACGGTCGCGACACCCCGAAACATGTTCTCCCCGTATTGAAATTGTGTGCGGCTTCGGCGGAGCGAATTCTCCCACAACCTCCCACCAATCACCACCTGGGCCCACTATAGGGGATAGTTTTGGGGGGGTCAAGCGATCGTACACAAAAAAAACCCTAAGTCTCAAGGACTTAGGGGTCGTTTCGACCTGTGGATAAGTTTCTGGAAAAACCGGGTCTTAGCGAAGTATTTTTCCTAGATTTCTAGGAAAAACCGCTAAGTGATTGAAAAGAATAGAGTGGGAAAGCGGGCCGATAAGCCGGGTTCTGTCGTGGGCAACCATTCCTCTAGGCCGGCCATTGCTGGCCGGCTCAAGCCACCTACCCGCAGACTCGGCGAGCCGCGTCATTGTCTGCCTATTTGGTGTTGCTCCGGATGGAGGTTACCGCGTTTCACCGTAACTTAATACGCTCGTCTCTGTGGCCCTATTCCTCGCCTCACGGCGTCCGGCCGTTAGCCGGCATCCTGCTCTGCGGAGCCCGGACTTTCCTCTCCCGCCCGCCCGAAGGCTGCGGCAGCGGTTGCCTGGCCCGCTTTCCCGCATCAATTATAGGCCCTGGCTCGAGGGCATGGCCGGTTTTGGCGACCAGGGCATACGGGCTCGCGTCAGGCGATTACGCGCCAGCGAATCGCCTCGCCGGCGCGCAGCGGGACGAGCGCCTCGTCCCCAAGCGCGAGTCGGCTCGGCGCTTCCCAGCTTTCGCGGCGCAGCGTGATCGAGTCGGTGTTGCGCGGCAGTCCATAGAAATCCGCCCCGTGGAAACTCGCAAAGGCTTCGAGCTTGTCGAGCGCGCCCGCGTCCTCGAACGCCTCGGCGTAAAGCTCGAGCGCCGCGTGCGCCGAATAGACGCCGGCGCAGCCGCAGGCACTCTCTTTTGCGCCCACGGGATGCGGCGCGGAATCGGTACCGAGAAAGAACTTGGGATTTCCGGACGCGACGGCGTCGACGAGCGCCTCGCGATGCCGCTCGCGTTTGAGCACGGGCAGGCAGTACAGATGGGGACGCAGGCCGCCGCGGAACATCGCGTTCCGGT
>CBJMYK010000008.1:0-14621 GCA_966433795.1 uncultured Thiobacillus sp.
GATCGGCAGTCCGGCCTCGGCGATCGCGCGGAAGTTGCTGCCGCGCCCCGACAACAGGACGACGACCCGACAACTCACGAATACGACACCTGCTCCGCACCCTCGGGTCGGGCGTAGATTTCGCCGATCCGCCATACCGTTTCGCCACTTGCCTGCAGGTGCGCGACGGCCGCCGGCGCGTCGGCAGCGGCGACGACCACACACATACCGATTCCGCAATTGAAGGTGCGCAGCATTTCGCCGGGCTCGACGTTGCCCGCCTGCTGTAGCCAGTCGAACAAGGGAGGGCGCGTCCAGCTGTTCGGATCGACACGGGCTGCGACGCCCTCGGGGAGGCAGCGCGGCAGGTTGCCGGTGATGCCGCCACCGGTGACATGCGCCATGCCCTTGACCGTGATCTTCTCCATCAGGCTGAGCACGGGCTTCACGTAGATTCGCGTCGGCGCCATCACCGCGTCGGCGAACGGACGGCCGTGGAAGTCGGACTTGAGGCCGATGCCGCTGAGGTCGATCAGCTTGCGGATCAGGGAATAGCCGTTGGAGTGCGCGCCTGAAGACGCGAGCCCGAGCACGACATCGCCCGGCGCGATCGCCTGCCCGCCGATGACCTTGGCCTTTTCGACGACGCCGACCGCAAAGCCGGCGAGGTCGTATTCACCGTCGGCATACATGCCCGGCATCTCGGCGGTTTCGCCGCCGATCAGCGCGCAGCCGGCCTGCTCGCAGCCTTTCGCGATGCCGCCGATGACGGCTTCGGCGGTGTCGAGCGAAAGTTTGCCGGTAGCGAAATAGTCGAGGAAGAACAGCGGCTCGGCGCCTTGTACGAGGATGTCGTTGACGCTCATCGCAACCAGATCGATGCCGACGCCGTCGTGCCGGTTCAACTCGAACGCGAGCTTCAGCTTGGTGCCGACGCCGTCGGTTCCGGACACGAGCACAGGCTCCTGGTATTTCTTGGAAATCTCGACCAGCGCACCGAAACCGCCGATACCCGCAAGCACTTCCGCACGCATCGTGCGCTTGGCGAGCGGCTTGATGCGTTCGACGAGCGCGTCGCCCGCGTCGATGTCGACCCCGGCGTCTTTATAGGAAATGGAAGACAACGCAGACTCCAGATGCGAAAAAGTGCGTTATTTTACTGCCTATGAACGCGATCCGCCCGCTCGACATCCCCTGGCTCGCCCTCGGCGCGACGCTGCTCGTCGTAGGCGGACTGATCTACCTGCTCGGGCCGATACTCACGCCGTTTCTTGCGGGCGCCCTGCTCGCGTACATCTTCGACCCGCTCGTCGACCGGCTCGAGGCACGCCGCATTCCGCGCGCAGCGGGCACCGTGATCGTCATCGTGCTCGCGGGGCTCGTGCTGTTCGGCCTGCTGCTGGTCGCGCTGCCGCTGTTCCAGGGGCAGTTCGCCGAACTGAGCCAGCGCGTACCCGCCGCGCTCGACCTGCTGCAGACGCGCTTTCTGCCGTGGATCGAGCAGACCTTCGGCATCGCGATCAACCCCAACCTCGACGCCGTCAAAACCTGGCTGACCGAGAAGGCGACGCAGCAGGGGGCGAACTGGCTGCCCACGCTGCAGACCGGCGCGCTCGCGATCGTCGGCGCGCTGGTCAACGTGCTGCTCATTCCGGTCGTGATGTTCTATCTGTTGAAGGACTGGGACGTGATCGTCGGGCGCGTGACCAGTCTCGCGCCGCGACCCTGGCTGCCGGCGACCCAGCGGATCGCAGGCACGATGAATGCGGTGGTCGGCGAATTCCTGCGCGGCCAACTGGCGGTCATGGTCACGCTCTCGATCTATTACAGCGCCGCGCTCTGGGCCGTCGGACTCGATTACGCGCTGCCGATCGGGATGCTGACCGGGGTGTTGTCCTTCGTCCCCTTCCTGGGATTCGGCCTCGGCATGGTGCTCGCGCTGCTGGTCGCGTTGCTGCAGTATTCCGACTGGGTCGGCGTTGCCTGGGTGGCGGGGGTTTATCTCGCGGGCCAGGCCCTCGAAAGCTACGTCGTCACGCCGCGGCTGGTCGGCGAGCGCGTCGGCCTGCATCCGGTCGCCGTGATCTTCGCCCTGGCGGCTTTCGGCCAATTGTTCGGCTTCGTCGGCGTGTTGCTCGCGGTGCCGCTCGCGGCCGTACTGCTGGTCGGCCTGCGCGAGGTGCGCCGGATTTACGAGGCCAGTGCCTTCTACCGCGGCGGCTATAATGCCGGCTTTTCCCGTTTCGCAACGCCCGCCATGTCCGCCTCCACGCTCGGTCAGCCCCTGTTCGAATCGCGCATCGCCTCGCTGCCGCTGATCCATCGCGGCAAGGTGCGCGACATCTATGCGGTCGGCGACGACAAGCTCCTGATCGTGACGACCGACCGGCTGTCGGCCTTCGATGTGGTCATGCCGACGCCGATTCCGGGCAAGGGCGAAGTGCTGACCCGGGTCTCGGCGTTCTGGTTCGACAAGCTGCGGGCGATCGTGCCGAGCCAGACGCTCGCGATCGCGCCCGAAACCGTGGTCGCGGAAACCGAACGAGACCAGGTGGCGGGGCGCGCGATCGTGGTGAAAAAGCTCAAGGCGCTGCCGATCGAAGCGATCGTGCGCGGTTACCTCGTGGGCTCGGGCTGGAAGGAGTACCAGCAGACCCAGTCGGTCTGCGGCATCGCGCTGCCTGCCGGTCTGAAGCAGGCCGACCGCCTGCCCGAACCGATCTTCACGCCGTCGACCAAGGCGGCGCTGGGGGCGCACGATGAAAACATCGCATTCGAGCAGATGGCCGAACGCATCGGCCCCGACCTCGCCGCGCGCGTGCGCGACGTCAGCCTCGCGCTCTACCGGGCGGCAGCGGCGTATGCGCTCACCCGCGGGATCATCATCGCCGACACCAAGTTCGAGTTCGGTCTCGATACGGACGGTGGACTGGTGTGGATCGACGAGGCGCTGACGCCGGATTCGTCGCGCTTCTGGCCCGCCGACCAGTATCGCCCGGGCAGCAATCCCCCGAGCTTCGACAAGCAGTTCGTGCGCGACTGGCTCGAAGCGAGCGGCTGGAACAAGCAGGAACCCGGCCCCGCGCTGCCGGCCGACATCGTCGCGCGGACCAGCGAAAAATACCGCGAGGCGATGACGCGCCTGCTCGGCGACCTTATTTGAGCGTTGCGTCCAGAAAATCAGCGACCGCCGCGACCATTTCCGCCTCGTGCCCGCTGAAGAAATGGTCGCTGCGCGGAACGACGATCTGCCTCGACGCCTTACTTGCGAGGCTCTGCTTACGCTGGGCGGCGGTCGCGAGCACCGGCGGCAAGTCGTTTTCGCCGTACAGATCGAGGACTGGCATCCGCAAGGCCTTGTAGTCGTCGCCCGGAATCCCGAGGCTCGCCCACGCCTTGACCGCGGGGTCGGGCTTATCCGTGAGGTAGACCCGGCTCATGCGCGATCCCATGCTGTGCGAGACGATCGCGACCTGCGCGTAACCCTTGGCCTTGAGGAAGGCGACCGCCTCGGCGATGCGCTCGGCCGCCTCGGGAAAGGTCGGCGGATAGGCGTCGCTCTTGGCGTCGGCCCCGAGAACCGGCATCTGGATCGACAGGGTCGCGAAGCCGCGGTCGGCCAGTTCGGTGCGCAGTGTCCCGATCAGGCCCCAGTCCGGATGAATGCCAAGACCGTGAACGACGACCACTGCCTTACCGCGATCGGCCGGCGTATAAAGGGCAAGGAACTTGCGGTGCCCGTGCGGTGTTTGCAGATAGACCGGGTCGCCGACGACCAGGCCGGGGAGGATCTCATCGGCCCACTTTTTCTCGCGGGCGTAGTCGGCGACCCCGGCGGCGGCAAGCGCCGCCGTCGAGACGAGCGCCGCCCAGAGCAGAACGGGTACGAGCAGCAGGTTTTTCTTCATGTCGGTCCTCCGCAGCGTTAAAGTTAACAATTAGGTTTTCCGATAATTTACCGGAACCGTGGTCCTTACAACCGTCCCAAGTTCAAGGTAACAAACGTGATCGCCAAACCCTTGCGCATCGTACCTTCTGCCGCGCCTTACTCACCGGAACGGTACGGGCGTCCGCGCGGCGGCGCGCGCGTGATGATCGTCGACGACCGCGGAACCGCACGCAGCCTGCTCGAAGGCCTGGCACGCACCCTCGAGCCCGGGGTGGTCGTACAAAGCTACGCCGACCCGTTCGAAGCGCTGGCGCAGATGCAGCTTGTCACGCCGGATCTCATCATCACCGACTACCGCATGCCCGGGATGGACGGCATCGAGTTCACGCGCCGGATCCGCGCCGAGCGCCGTCTGGCCGACGTGCCGATCGTCATCGTCACGGTCGTCGAAGACCGCCAGATCCGCTATCAGGCCCTGGAAAACGGCGCAACCGACTTCCTCACCCGCCCCATCGACCCGCAGGAATGCCGCGCCCGCTGCCTCAACCTGCTGGCCTTGCGACGCAGCCAGAAAGCGATCGCCGATCGCGCGATGTGGCTCGAGGAACAGGTCATGCAGGCGACCCGCGAAGTGCGGACGCGCGAACGCGAGACCCTGATGAAGCTTGCGAAGGCCGGCGAGTACCGCGATCAGGAGACCGGCAACCACATCATCCGTATGGCGAAATACGCCCGCCTCATCGCCGAGGAGCTCAAGCTCAGCGCGATGGAATGCGACGAAATCGAAGCCGCCGCCCCGATGCACGACATCGGCAAGATCGGCATCCCCGACGTGATCCTGCTCAAGCCGGGGCGGCACACCCCGGACGAGCAGCAGATCATGCGACGTCACCCGCAACTGGGGCATGAAATCCTGGCGGGCAGTCCCTCACGCTATCTGCAAATGGGCGCGGTCATCGCGCTCGGCCATCACGAGAAATTCGACGGCACCGGCTATCCACAGGGTCTCGCGGGCGAGGCCATCCCGCTTCCCGCACGTATCGTCGCGGTGGCAGACGTCTTCGACGCGCTCACCTCGGATCGCCCTTACAAACGAGCCTGGCCCTTCCAGGACGCCTTGCAGTTCGTCCGCTCGGAAAGCGGACGCCACTTCGACCCCGCGTGCGTGCGCGCATTCGAACTGCGCATCGACGCCGTTGCGGCAATCGTGCGCGAGTTCAGCGACGACATCGCCGGCTAGTCGGCGATGGCTATCCTGCGGCTCCCCTCCTTCCTGCTGCCTCTGAAAAAACGAATCCAGGCGCGCCCGGACACCGAGTTTCAGCAGGCTCTGATCCGATTCGCCATTGGCGTGATCGGCTACGGGTATTTCAGTACCGGCTGGGTTGCGCATTCCGCGTCGATCCACGCCAGCATCCACCTTGTCGCCCTATTCTTTCTGACGTCAGCGTGTCTCATCCTGGCTGCGACCTTGAAAGAGCCGACCGTCTCCCCACGGAGGCGGGTTGCCGGCGCGATCATCGATTTCTCAACTGCGTCCTTTCTGCTACTGATTGGCGGCGAGTCCGCCGCACCGCTCGTCGGCATCTACCTGTGGGTTACCTTGGGCAATGGCTTCCGGTACGGTACACCCTACCTTTATTTCTCGACGGCACTGTCGGCGCTCGGGTTCATAGCGGTCCTGACGCTCAATCCATTCTGGCATGACCACCTGGCGCTTGGCGTCGGCATTCTGTTCACCATGGTGATCGTTCCGCTTTACGCGGCCTCGCTGATGCGCCAGTTGCACGCCGCCGTGCACCATGCAAAGGAGGCGAGCGCCGCCAAATCCAACTTTCTCGCCAACATGAGCCACGAGCTGCGGACGCCGCTCAACGGCGTCATCGGCGTCGCCGATCTGCTCGCCGAGACGAAGCTCAACAAGGAGCAGAAAGAGTTTGCCCAGATCATTCGCGCCTCGGCCAATACCCTGCTCGAACTGATCGACAACGTCCTCGACATCTCGCGCATCGAAGCCGGCCGCATCCTGACGACCCGCGAGGACTTCGATCTGCACCGCATGATCAATGGCACGATCGCGATGATGGAAACGCAGGCCAACGCCAAGGGCCTCGTACTCGCCGCGCATATCGCGCCGCAGACGCCCTTCCAACTGCACGGCGACGCGCGCCATCTGCGCCAGGTGCTGATCAATCTGATCGGCAATGCGGTCAAGTTCACCGAACACGGACGAGTCGACGTCTACGTCCGGCCCGTCGGGCAAGCCAATCCCCAGCGCCTGCGGCTGGAAGTCGTCGACACCGGCATCGGCATTCCAGAGGCCGCGCAAACCCGCATCTTCGACAGCTTCACCCAGGCCGACGCTTCGATCACCCGTCGCTTCGGCGGTACCGGTTTAGGCACCACGATCGCCAAGCAACTGGTCGAAGCGATGGGCGGAGAGATCGGCCTGCACAGCCGCGAGGGCGAAGGCACGACCTTCTGGTTCGAGCTCCCCTTCGCGCTGCGCAGCGCCGAAACCCCGTCCGACGAACGCTTCGACGGACCGATGCGCGTAGCCATCCTTGCGAGCAGCAATCTCGCCGAGCGCATGCAGACCGCGGTTCGCGCTTGGGGCGCCGAAGCGGTCTCGCTCGACGGCACGGCACAGCTCGGCACCGAGCTGTCGGCATATCTTTCGGGCGGCGCACCGCTCGGTGCGATCGTCGTCGAACGCAGTCTGCTGCCGGAGGACCCGGTCGTGTTCCTGCGCCTTTTACGCGATGGCCCGATGCGCACGTCGGTGCCGGTCATCCTGGTCGAGTCTGACCCACGTGTCTCCCTCGCCC
The DNA here is from genome assembly GCA_966433795.1 of uncultured Thiobacillus sp. Classification (GTDB taxonomy): domain Bacteria; phylum Pseudomonadota; class Gammaproteobacteria; order Burkholderiales; family Thiobacillaceae; genus Thiobacillus. The sequence goes on from CBJMYK010000008.1 coordinate 6,697, forward strand.
AGGACGCGCAGTTGCTGCGTGATGGCTACGCCTCGGTGCTACGCACACCGGTCAACACGGGCCTTTTATTCAATGCGATCCACGCGGTCGTGAGCCGCGAGCTCCCCGCCAATGTCGTTTCGCTCGCCAACCGCTTCCAGGCGCAAACCGGCCATCCGGGGGGACTCAACATCCTCATCGCCGAAGACAATCCCGTCAATCAGCGGGTCCTGCGCGGCTTGCTCGAGCATGCAGGCCACCAGGCCACGCTCGCACGCAACGGCGAAGAAGCGCTCGAACTGCTCGATTCGGACAGCGCGCGTTTCGACCTCGCGATCATCGATATGCACATGCCCGAGCTCTCGGGGCCCGAGGTCGTGCAGCGCTGGCGCTTTCTGGAAAAGGGCAGGCTGCCGATCATCATGCTCACGGCCGACGCCCGCGGCGAGGCCGAGGCCGCCTGCAAGGAAGCTGGCGCCGATGCCTTCCTGACCAAGCCGGTCAACAGCCGCGAACTGATCGACGCGATCACGCGGCTCGCGGCCCCGTCCGCTTCGCATGTCGCCGCTGCCGCGCCGAAGGCCGCGGCTACGGCCGAACTGGACGAGTCGGTGCTCGACGACCTCGCCCAACTCGGCGGCCCCGACTTCGTCCGCGACCTCCTGGCGAGCTTTGAGGATGACAGCGCGCGCGCCTTGCGCGACACCGAACTTGCGCTCACTACCCAGGATTACGGGCAGTGGCATCATCATTTGCACATGCTCAAGGGCGGCGCGAGCGACGTCGGCGCCAACCTGCTCGCGCAGCGCTGCGCCGAAGCTGAACGCGTCAAACCTTTCGAGCTCAGCACCCATCTCGCCGAAACCCGTCTCGACGCGGTACGGTCAGCGCTCGAAGACGCGAACGCAGCCCTCGCAAGCTACCAAGAGCGTCGGCTACGCGCTGAGCGCAGCTGACGTCGCGGCGGACTCGGTGTCCCCTTTTCCGGTCTGCCGTGCCGCCAGCCGTTCCATCATGCGCAAATCCTTGCTCTCGATGCGTAACGCGGCATCCACCCAGACCTCGGTCACCCGCGTCAATTCTGCATAGGAAATCGGCTGGATCTCATTGCGCACGGTACGCAGCGCAAGGGCCCCGTTTCGTGACCTTGCCTCACGCCGGATGTACTCATGAACGGCTGCCTCGCCCTCGCCCGGTTCGGCGAGCACATCGACCACACCGAGGTCATGCAGCTCTTCGGCAAGATAGAGCCGGCCGCTCAGGATCATCTGCTCCGCCTTCTGATATCCGATGCGGCGCCCGAGCAGGCTCAGCGCCCCCATGCCCGGAAAGAGATTAAAAAGAATCTCCGGAAAGCCCAGCTTGCTGCCCCGCTCTGCAATCAGCACGTTGCCCGAGAGCGCGCACTCAAAACCACCTCCCAGCGCATCGCCTTGGACAAGGGCTATGGATTTCAATCCCGGACGGTTGAGGTGAACCGCGTTCAGGTACAGAGGTTCGATGCAGGCCTTCGCGTATTGCGTCAAGCGATCGCGATCTCCGGCCGAGATGAGCTCGGCGAACCGGTTCAGGTCACCGCCATAGTTGAACACCCCGGGATGGGAGGACGCCGTCACCATGTAACGCACGTCCGGCTGGTTAGGGTCGTCGATCTGGGTCGCAACGGAGTGACACCAAGCGAGCAGATCATGCAGCAGGGCCGGCGTGAAGCACGGCCGCGGCTCAGCGTGCATGTAGCCCCAGGCGACCTTGCTATGCGGATCGAAATAGGTGGTGAGCTGAGTGTAGGAAGTGTGCTGGGGTTGCAGGGTAGAACGGACGGCTTGCAGGTGCGCCATGAGGTATCTCCACGTCTCTCGTTGATCGGCCATGCGTCGAGTTTTCGGCATGTGGCGAGAGACTAGCGCGGGCCCTGCAAGCCCTCAAGCGACAAATTGCCCGGCGCGGCGGATCCCAACATATAGGGGCCGAGCTCGGGCCGATCACTAGATCATGAGAGACGGCGCCTAGGCCTGGAACGTCCATACCATGCGCAGCGCCAGCGTGAACAGCAGCAAGGCAAAAACCCGCTTCAATGCACGAACAGGCAGGCGATGGGCAGTGTGTGCGCCGAGCGGCGCGGTCAGGACGCTGCCCAGGACGATGCCGCCCAGCGCGGGCAGGTAGACGAAGCCGACGCTCCCCGGGGGGCGGCCCTCGGCCCCCAAGCCGCCCAGGACATAACCTGCGGTGCCCGCCACGGCGATCGGAAAACCGATGGCCGCGGAGGTGGCAATCGCCCGGTGCAGCGCGACGTTGTGCCACACCATGAAAGGCACCGACACGGTCCCGCCGCCGATGCCGACCCAACTCGAGACGGCGCCGATCACGGCGCCGGCGAGCGTCATGCCCCCGCGCCCCGGCAGCGCGCGGTGGGGAGCCGGCCTGAAGTCGAGCCACATCTGGAACGCGGCGTAGAACAGGAAGGCGACGAAAAAGAGCTTCAGCCAATGCGCGGACACCTGCGCCGCGAGCAGCGCGCCGGCAAGCGTGCCGACGACGACGCCCGGCGTGATCCGATAGAGGAGCGGCCAGTCGACGGCGCCACGACGATGATGCGCGCGCACGCTGGAAAGCGAGGTGAACAGAATCGACGCGAGCGACGTACCGAGCGCGAGCTGCGGCTCGATGCCAGGCGCCAGGCCCTGCGCTTGCAGCAGCAGAATCAGCGCCGGCACGATGATGAGGCCGCCCCCGACGCCGAGCAGGCCGGCGACGAAACCGACGACCAGGCCAAGCCCCGCATAGGCCGCGAACAGGCCCGGCGCGAGTTCGAGCATCAGAGGTGCGTGACGATGAACTGGTATTCCGCGGGGTCGACCGGCGTGATCGACAAGCGGTTGCCTTTCTGCAGGATGCGCATGTTGGCGAGTTCGGGATGGCTGCGGATCTCTGAGAGCGACATGAGCCGCGTCTTCTTCACGAGCTTGACGTCGACGTTGAACCAGCGCGGCGTCTCGGCCGTCGCCTTGGCGTCGAAGTACTTGTTCTTCGGGTCGAACTGCGTCGCGTCCGGATACGCCGGCGTGCTTACCTCGGCGAGCCCGGCGATGCCCGGCTCGGCGCACGAGGAGTGGTAGAACAGCACCTTGTCGCCCGGGCGCATCTGGTCGCGCATGAAGTTACGCGCCTGATAGTTGCGCACGCCGTACCAGGCGACGCTCTGGTTCGGCATCGCAGCGAGGTCGTCGATGCTGACGTCGCTCGGCTCCGACTTCATCAGCCAGTAACGCATGATTTCAACAACTCCTCATCATCAAGTCGTGGTTTTAAGGGGGTAGGCTGGCGGCTTCTCGATCTCAGGCAGCCGCATCCGGCGAACGGGTGCCTACGGGGAATGCCGCTCGCTGACGCCAGCCCCGGGCGCGTCGGACTGCGGGCGCGGCGCGACGGCCGCCCTCCGCTCAAGGCGACCTCGCCCGATCGCGATCACGACCGCTTGATCAGGGTCCCGACGCCTTCCGGCGTCAGCACCTCGAGCAGCAGGGCGTGCTCGACGCGACCGTCGATGATGTGCGCGGTCTTGACGCCACTATTGACCGCGTCGACGGCGTAGCCGACCTTGGGAATCATGCCGCCGCTGATCGTGTCGTCGGCGATCAGCTCGTCGATCTCGCGCGGCGTGAGGCCGGTCAGCAGCTTCTTGTCCTTGTCGAGAACCCCCGGCGTGTTGGTCATGAAAATGACCTTCTCGGCCTGCAGGACGCCGGCGATCTTGCCGGCGGCGACGTCGGCATTGATGTTGTAGGCGTTGCCGTCGGCATCCGTGCCGAGCGGCGCGACCACCGGAATGAAGTCGCTCGCGTCGAGAACTTGGATGATTTCGGGGTCGACGGCGGTGATTTCGCCGACCTGGCCGATATCGAGCAATTCGTCGGCCTTGTCCTTGCTCGGCACGAGCATCTTTTTGGCGTGGATGAAGTTGCCGTCCTTGCCGGTCAGGCCAACCGCACGACCACCGTGCTTGTTGATGAGCGTGACGATGTCCTGGTTGACGAGGCCACCCAGCACCATTTCCACGACGTCGAGCGTCTCCTCGTCGGTGACGCGCATGCCCTGGATGAACTCGCTCTGCTTGCCGATGCGCTGCAACAAGCCCGCGATCTGCGGGCCGCCACCGTGGACGACGACCGGGTTCATGCCGACGAGTTTCAGCAGCACGACGTCCTTGGCGAACGCCTCCATCAAGTGACGCTCGGTCATGGCGTTGCCGCCGTACTTGATGACGATGGTCTTGTCGTAGAAGCGCTGGATGTAAGGGAGCGCCTCGGACAGGATGTAGGCCTTATCGGCGGCTGTGTGGACGGTCATGGCTGCTCCGGGTTCTGACTGGAGCGGATTTTACGCCAAGCGGAAAGGCCGCGCGAAGGACCCGTCGCACCTCGCCGCGCTCTGAGGACGTCTCCGTGCCGGCGGCCAAAGCCTGTGCGCTGCGCATTGCCGGGACACGGGGCGAGCCCCGCAAGGCGACGCCGAGCACGCGCCCGGCCTACCGCGGATAAGCGAGGTTCCGGCCCGTTCAGTGGCCGTGCATCGGCCCTTTGCCGGGCGCGCGCCCCTCGGCCTTGACCTCGAGCGTCTGTTGCGTGCCGCCGGACTCGATCACGAGCGTCAGCGGGATCACGTCCCCGGCGGCGATCGGCTTGGGCAGGTTCATGAGCATGATGTGCAAACCGCCGGGCTCGAGCGAAACGGTCTTGCCGGCGGGCAGCTCGATCGCTTGGAGCTGGCGCATGCGCATGACCCCGCCGTCCATCTTCATTTCGTGCACCTCGACGCGCGGCACCACGGGACTCGTCGCACTGAGCAGGCGCGCCGGCGCGTCGGCGCGGATCTGCATGTACGCGGCGCTGACCTTCTGGCCGGGCATGGTCGCGCGCGCCCAGGCGTCCGAAACGCTGACCGGTGCGGCCGCGGCGGGATGCGCGGCCAGCACAAGGGTGGCCGCAGCGAGGAATCCAGTCAGTCTCATTTGTTTCTCCTTGAACACGAATAAGCCGGCGCGGGTCGGGTCCGTGGGACGCCCCCTCGCGGTCAGGTGAAACAGTATGCGCGCACCTGTGGAAAGGCGATGCGACAAATTGTCGCAGCGCCGCGGTCGCGACATGGGCCGGCACGGGCCGTCGCGGCGCTCGCCGTCGACGCGCGTTTGGCGCGACATGCTCCGGCAGTGGCGCGGCAATTTGCCACATTCTCGCGCCGCCGCTGCTTACTTAGACTCCGACGGTTTTCAGTCCGCCGGTTTCGAGAAAAACAATGCTCAGCAAAACACCTCTTTCCATCGCGCTCTCGCTCGCACTCCCGATTCTCGGCACCAGCGCCGCCGCCGACGATGCCGACGAGCGCGCGATGCCCGCCGTGCCGCTCACGACCGTCGTCGTCACCGGCACGCCGGTTTCAGCGGAAGGCGGCGCCGCACTCGACATGAACGCGCTTCCGGCGCTGCGCGCGTCGACGAGCGACACGGCGAGCCTATTCCGCGATGTGCCGGGCTTCAGCCTCATGGGCGCCGGCGGCGTGTCGAGCCTGCCCGTGCTCCACGGACTCGGCGACGACAGGCTGCGCATCAAGGTCGACGGCATAGACCTCGTCTCGGCCTGCGGCAACCACATGAATCCGCCGCTTTCCTACATCGATCCGACCCAGGTCGGCAGCGCGAAGGTGTTCGCGGGTCTGGCGCCCGTCAGTTCGGGCGGCGACAGCATCGGCGGAACAATCCTCGTGGATGCGGCCGCGCCGGAGTTCGCGAAGGCGGGTGAAGGGGTACTGAAGAAAGGCGAGGCCGGCACCTTCTATCGCAGCAACGGCAACGCGTTCGGCGCCAACCTTTCCGCCACGCTGGCCGGCGAAAAGTTGAGCGTGACCTACAGCGGCTCGACCGCGCAGTCGGACAATTACACCGCGGGTGGCGACTTCAAGCCGGCAGGCCTGGCCTTCACCGACGGCGGGCCGTCGCTGTACAACTCGACGAAATGGCTCGACGGCGACGAGGTCGGCTCGACGCAGTACAGGTCGACCAACCAGTCGCTCGGTTTCGCGCTGCGTCACGACAACCACCGCCTCGACCTTAAGCTCGGCTACCAGCACATCCCGTATCAGGCGTATCCGAACCAGCGCATGGACATGACCGACAACACGAGTCGGCAGGTCAATCTCGGGTACACGGGGCAGTATGGCTGGGGCGAACTCGCGGCGCGCGTCTATCGCGAGCACACCGAGCACGAGATGAACTTTCTCGAGGACAAGGCGTTCTGGTACCAGCGGCCGGGCCAGACCGAGCCCGCGCCAGGCATGCCGATGCTGACCGAGGGCCGGAATACCGGCGCCACGATCAAGGGCGACATCGCGCTTTCGGCGCGCGACGCGCTGCGCGTCGGTGCCGAAATCCAGCGGTACCGCCTCAACGACTGGTGGCCGCCTTCCGGGAACGGCGGCATGTCGCCGAACACTTTCTGGAACATCAACGACGGCGAACGCGACCGCTACGCGGCGTTTGCCGAGTGGGAGGCGCAATGGACCGCGCGCTGGCTGAGCCTTTTGGGTGTCCGCCACGAAACCGTGCAGATGGATAGCGGCCCGGTGCAGGGATACAACGCCACCTACGCTACCGATGCGAACGCCTTCAACGCCGCCGACCGCGAAAAGACGGACCGCAACTGGGACGTCACCGCGCTCACGCGCTACACGCCGACCAAGACCCGGGCCGTCGAGTTCGGCTACGCGCGCAAGATGCGCTCGCCCAACCTTTACGAGCGCTACACCTGGTCGACCGGCGGGATGGCGATGTTCATGGTCAACATGGCCGGCGACGGCAACGGTTACGTCGGCAACCTCGAGCTCGAGCCCGAGGTCGCTCACACCCTGAGCGCGAGCTTCGACTGGCATGACACCGAGCCGCAGACCTGGGGCCTGACAGTGACGCCTTACTACACCTACGTCGACGACTACATCAATGCGCGCCGGCTCACGCCGACGACTGCGACCGACGAGTTCGTCTTCCTGAAATTCGTCAATCAGGACGCGCAGCTGTACGGCTTCGACGTGTCCGGTCATTTCCCGCTCGCCAGGAACACCGCCTACGGCAGCTTCACCGCGAACGGCGTGCTGAGCTATGTGAGAGGCGAAACGACGGGCGGAGACGACGACAATCTCTACAACATCATGCCGCTCAACGCCAAGCTCGCAGTCACGCAGCGGGTCAAGGCCTGGACCAACACCGCCGAAGTGCATCTGGTCGACAGGAAATCCGACGTCTCGCAGATCCGCAACGAGGTCGAAACGCCCGCGTACGCGCTTTTGAACCTGCGCAGCAGCTACGCCTGGAAAAAGGCGCGCCTCGACTTCGGCATCGACAACGTGTTCGACCGGCTCTACTACCACCCGCTCGGCGGCGCCTACGTCGGCCAGGGCGTCACGATGCCGCCGACTCCGACGCCGGGCGCGACCCCGCCATGGGGCACCTCGGTTCCGGGGATGGGCCGCTCGATCTACGCCGGCCTGAACGTCAAGTTCTGAGTTCGAGCGGCGGCGTGCCGCGGGATTTTGGCCTGCCACGCATTTCTGCCGCCACGAAACGTAGGGTAAAAAAAATCCCGCCCAAGGGCGGGAGAGATCGGTCGATGTGCAGTCAAAACTGCCCGACCACTCTAGGGCAGGCACGGGCACCGCGCAAATGGACAAATTGCCGCAGGCCGAAGCACCGCTGAAGACGCATACAATTCCGCCATGACGTCTCCGGACGATTCGACCCTGCTCTCCACGCTGCCAGCGCGCGCCCTGCTCGGGCGCCTGCTCGTCATGCGGGTCGCGCTGCTCGCAGGCGGCGGGGCGGGCATCAGCTGGCTGCACTGGGGCCTCGGCATCCGCATGCCGCTCGCGCCCATGGCCGCCGTGCTCGTGCTGATGGC
>CBJMYK010000009.1:0-14465 GCA_966433795.1 uncultured Thiobacillus sp.
CGCCGACTTCGCCGAGAGCATCGACGCCAATGCCGTGCACGGCTCTGATGCGCCCGAGACCGCGGCCATCGAGATCGCCTACTTCTTCCCGGCGAGCGAAGTCTACGCCGGTCGTTAAGCACGCATGCTGCAGAATCTGCTCGATTTCGACCTCGCAGGACTGACCGCCTGGTTCGCCGAACGCGGCGAAAAGCCGTTTCGCGCGCGCCAGGTGTTCCACTGGATCCACCAGGCGGGTGTGGCCGATTTCGCGCAGATGACCGACATCGCCAAGAGCTTGCGCGAGAAATTGCAGCAGCAGGCGGTCGTTCGCCCACCGGCGGCCAATTTCGCGCATCGCTCGGCGGACGGCACGCGCAAGTGGCTATTCGACGTCGGCCCCAGCAGCGGCGCTGCCGCCGATCAGGCATGGCGAAACGGTGTCGAGACCGTGTTCATTCCCGAGGACGACCGCGGCACCCTGTGCGTGTCCTCGCAGGTCGGCTGCGCGCTCGAATGCACCTTCTGCTCGACCGGCCGGCAAGGCTTCAACCGCAACCTGACGGTCGCCGAAATCGTCGGCCAGCTGTGGGTCGCGCAACACAGCTTGAAAAACGAGCCAAACCGCACCGCGACCAATCACGGCGCAGGCGAAATCGCCGAGCGCCCCGTCAGCAATGTCGTGATGATGGGTATGGGCGAGCCCCTCGCGAATTTCGAGAACGTCGTGACCGCGCTCGGCATCATGCTCGACGACCACGGATATGGCCTGTCGCGGCGGCGGGTGACGGTGTCGACCTCGGGCCTCGTGCCGGCGATGGATCGCCTGGCGGAGCGCTGTCCGGTGGCGTTGGCGGTGAGCCTGCATGCGCCGAACGACGCCTTGCGCGACCAGATCGTGCCGATCAACAGAAAGGATCCGCTGTCGGACTTGATGGCTGCCTGCCGGCGGTATCTGGTGCACGCGCCGCGCGACTTCATAACCTTCGAATACGTGATGCTCGCCGGCGTGAACGACCAGCCGGCGCATGCGCGCCAGTTGATCGAGCTGACGCGCGACGTGCCGTGCAAATTCAATCTCATCCCGTTCAATCCGTTCCCGGATTCCGGTTACGAAAAACCGCGGGCGGAAGCGATGCGCGTGTTCCGCGAGATCCTGCAGGACGCGGGCTACGTGGTGACGACGCGCAAGACGCGGGGCGACGACATCGACGCTGCCTGCGGCCAGCTCGCTGGCCGCGTGGCGGACAAGAGCGGTCGTGTGATGAAACGAGCGCACAAGGAGGCGGCGTGAAGAGGTGGAACGCAAGGTGAGAAAGTGGATCGTCATTGCTGCAGCCGCGCTGGCCGGCTGTGCGGGTCAGCCCGGCGGCGGCGTCGGCGCAGCCGATAGCGAGGCCGGCAGCGAAAATCGGGAACGCGCGCGGGCCTTCACAGAACTCGCCGGCGCCTATTTCGCACGGGCCCAGTACAAGATCGCGCTCGACGAACTGCGCAAGGCAATCACCGCAGACAGCCATTTCGGTCCCGCGTACAACGTCTACGGCCTCATCTACATGGAACTGGCCGAGGACAAGCTCGCCGAGGAGAATTTCCGCCGCGCGATCGAGCTCGACCGCAACGCCTCCGACGCACGCAACAACTTCGGCTGGTTCCTGTGCGCGCGCGGGCGCTACGACGAGGGGCTCGAGCAGTTCGGCCTGGCGTTGCGCAATCCCTTGTACACACAGCCGGAGCTGGCGATGGCCAATGCCGGCCAATGCGCCGAAAAGAAAGGCGACCTCGCGCTGGCCGAGGCCAACCTCATGAAGTCGCTCAAGCTGCACCCCGATAACCCGAACACCCTGTTAAAGCTCGCGGGCCTCCACTTTCGCCAGGGGCGGCTGGCCGAAGCGCAGCGCGGCCTGGCGCGCCATGCCGAGCTCGCGCCGCCGAACGCTGAAAGCCTGTGGCTCGGCGTGCGGCTGGAGCGCCGCCTCGGCGATCCCGCGCAGGCGGGCGCCTACGGGCTGCAGCTGCGCAAGCGCTTCCCTGATTCGAACGAAGCGCGCTTGTTGCAGGCGGGGCAATACGAATGAACGCGGGCGCACAATCGGTGGGACAGATCCTGCGTGAGGCGCGGGAGGCACGCGGCATGACGCTCGACGATGCGTCGGCCCGCCTGCGTCTCATGCACCGACAGGTCGAGGCAATGGAAGCGGACGACTTCGACGCGCTCGGGCAGCCCGTGTTCGCGCGCGGCTTCGTGCGCAACTACGCGCGGCTGCTCGGGCTCGCACCCGAGACGTTGCTGGCCTCGATGGAGGGCGGCCCGGCCGAGCCGGCGGCCGTCAGCTACGCCAAGCCGCCGCTGCAGCGTTCGTGGCTTGCTTCCCCCTGGCTGATCTTGCTGGTGCTGAGCGTGCTGGTCGTGCTGGCCGTGCCGGTCGGCCTGTATCTGTGGCTCAACAGCGAGGTGGATGAGGAGCCCCGCCAGTCTTACACAGCGATGTCGCACAGCCGTGCCGCGGCAGCGCCGCCCGGCGTCGCCAGCGTTCCTCCAGCCGCGGCCCCGGCGGAGACCGAACACGCGCCGGCTGCGGCAGCCGAGCCTGACGCGTCTGCCGCAGCCGGCACGGCGGGGGGCGCCGCTGCAAGTACGGCTCCGGCGTCGTCAGCCGACGCGGCCGAAAACGCAGTGCCCGGCGGGGCCGAAGCGAGCGCCGCGCTGCACCTGGAATTCGGTGCCGAGGCCTGGACCGAGATCAAGGATGCGACCGGGCGCCCCGTGCATCGTCAACTCAACCCGGCGGGCAGCAGCGTGGACGTTCAGGGCAAGCCCCCGTTCAAGGTCGTGATCGGCAACGCCGCCGAGGCGCGGATGACCTTCAATGGTCGCCCCGTCGATTTGAAACCCCACATCGACGTGACGGTCGCCCGTTTCACGCTCGAATAGACCCGAAATGATGACTCAAATTGCCCGTCGCACCACCCGTCAGGTGCGGGTTGGCGCGGTCCGCATTGGCGGTGACGCCCCGGTGGTGGTTCAGTCGATGACCAACACCGACACCGTCGACGTCAACGCCACCGTACAGCAGGTCCAGGCGCTCGCCGCAGCCGGTTCCGAACTCGTGCGGCTCACCGTCAATACCCTGGAAGCGGCGGCAGCGGTGCCGCGCATCCGCGAACGCCTCGACGTGCTCGGCTGCCGCGTGCCATTGATCGGAGATTTCCACTTCAACGGCCACAAGCTTCTTACCCAGGTTCCGGAATGTGCTCAGGCCTTGGCCAAACTCCGAATCAACCCGGGCAACATCGGCCGCGGCAACAAGCGCGACGAGCAGTTCGCAACGCTGATCGAAGTCGCGTGCCGTTACGACAAGCCGGTGCGGATCGGCGTCAACTGGGGCAGCCTCGACCAGGCGCTCGCGGCGCGCATGATGGACGAAAACGCCAGGCGCCCGCAGCCGGAGGATGCCGAGGTCGTGATGCGCCGAGCGATGGTCGCGTCTGCGCTGGAGTCGGCGCGAAAGGCCGAGGAACTCGGGCTCGGCGGCGACAAGATCATCTTGTCCTGCAAGATGAGCCGCGTGCAGGACTTGATCGCCGTCTACCGGGATCTCGCCGCGCAGTGCGACTATCCGCTGCACCTCGGCCTCACGGAAGCCGGCATGGGCAGCAAGGGCATCGTCGCCTCGACCGCGGCGCTCGCGGTGCTGCTGCAAGACGGGATCGGCGACACCATACGAATTTCGCTGACGCCCGAGCCGGGCGGCGACCGCACCCAGGAGGTCCGGGTCGGCCAGGAAATCCTGCAGGCGCTCGGCCTGCGCGCCTTTACGCCGCAGGTCACGGCCTGCCCGGGCTGCGGCCGCACCACCTCGACCGTCTTTCAGGAACTCGCGCAGGACATCGAGCGCTTCCTGCGTACCCAGATGCCGGTCTGGCGTGAGAGCCATCCTGGCGTCGAGACGATGCAGGTGGCGGTCATGGGCTGTGTCGTCAACGGGCCGGGTGAATCCAAGCACGCCAACATCGGCATCTCGCTGCCGGGCACCGGCGAAGTCCCGGTCGCGCCGGTCTACGTCGATGGCGAAAAGACCGTGACGCTGAAGGGCGACCGCATCGCCGCCGACTTCCAGGCGATCGTCGAAGACTACGTGCGCAGCCGCTACCGCAGCACGTGACCCGCATTTCCGACGACTGATTTATGAGCGACAACATTCAATCCGTGCGCGGCATGAACGACTGCCTGCCCGACACCGCCGACAGCTGGCAGGGTTTCGAGGCGGTCGTGCGCGACTGGCTGCGGCGCTATGGCTACCGCGAGATGCGCACGCCGATCCTCGAGCACACCGGTCTCTTCAAGCGTGCGATCGGCGAGGTGACCGACATCGTCGAGAAGGAGATGTATACCTTCGTCGACGAACTCAACGGCGAATCGTTGACCCTGCGTCCCGAAGGCACGGCGTCCAGCGTTCGCGCCGTGATCCAGCACAACCTGCTTTACGACGGCGGCAAACGCCTCTGGTACAGCGGGCCGATGTTCCGCCACGAGCGCCCGCAGAAAGGCCGCTACCGGCAATTCCACCAGGTCGGGGTCGAGGCGCTCGGCTTTGCCGGCCCCGACGTCGACGCCGAGCTGATCGTGATGTGCGCCGATCTGTGGCGTGAGTTGGGCATCGCGCCCACGCTGCAGATCAACACCCTCGGCGACCATGCCGCGCGCCAGCGCCATCGGCAAAAGCTCATCGCCTACTACGAGGCGCATCGCGATACGCTCGACGCGGACGCCCAACGGCGGCTGCACAGCAATCCTCTGCGCATCCTCGACAGCAAGAATCCGGCCATGCAGGCGGTGAACGCCGCTGCCCCCCAATTGCTGGACGAGTTGGAGGACGAGGCCTTGACCCATTTCGACGTGCTGCAGCGCCTGCTGCGCGAGAACGGCATCGCCTTCGAGATCAATCCACGTCTGGTCCGTGGCCTCGATTACTACAATCGCACCGTGTTCGAGTGGGTCACCGACCAACTCGGCGCCCAAGGAACCGTCTGTGCCGGGGGGCGTTACGACGGGCTCATCGAGCAACTCGGCGGCAAGCCGGCTCCGGCAGCGGGTTTCGCGATGGGCGTCGAGCGGTTGCTCGCGCTGATCGAAACGAGCGGAAGGTCGATCCCGCCCGCCGTACCCGACGCTTATATCGTCCACGCCGGCGACGCGGCGCAGGCGTTCGCCTGGCAGGCAGCGGGTACACTGCGGGGCGCCGGGCTTGGGGTCGTGCTGCATTGCGGCGGCGGCAGCTTCAAGTCGCAGATGAAAAAAGCCGACGCGAGCCGCGCGCGCTACGCGGTGATCATCGGCGACGACGAGGCGGCGGCACAGCAGGTGACGCTCAAGCCGCTGCGCGACACCGCAGAACAAACGTGCGTCGAACTGGCGCTCGCAATCGAATATCTGAAAAAGGCATAAGCACCGATGGCAACCTACGATCTCGATGAACAGGAACGGCTCGACGAACTGAAGGCCTGGTGGAAGCGCTGGGGCACGCTCGTGATGATCGGCCTCGCGGTACTGATCGCCGCCGCGGCCGGCTGGCGCTATTGGCAAAACCGCGCGGTCACGCAAAGCCTGGAGGCGGCCGCGGTCTACGAAAAGCTGACACGGTCTGCGGCGGCGAACGACCTCAAGGGCGCGCGTGAGGCGGGCGCCTTGCTCCTCGACCAGTACAAGGGCACGCCCTACGCGCCGCGGGCGGCCCTGCTGCTGGCCAAGCTCAACGTAGGCGCTAAGGATGTCAAGAGCGCCCAGGCCCAGCTCGAGTGGGCGGCCAGCAACAGCAAGGAACCGGCGATCAAGGATCTCGCGCGACTGCGCCTCGCCTCGGTTCAACTCGATCAGAAGCAATACGACGCCGCATTGAAGACGCTCGCGGCGCGCCACAGCGACGCCTTCGGTTCACGCTTCGACGATCTCAAGGGCGACGTGCTGGTCGCGCGGGGCAAGCCCGCCGAGGCCCGCGCGGCGTATCGCGCCGCCTTGGGCAAGATGAATGCGGACAACCCCTACCGCAACGTGGTCGAGCTCAAGCTCGACGGTGTCGGAGGAGACGCGAAATGAAGACCCGACTGCTCGTCGCCGGCATCGCGTTCGCCTTGTCCGGCTGCACCACCATCGGCGGCTGGTTCGGTTCCGGCCCGTCCAAGCCGGAACCCGCCAAGCTCGTGGCCTTCCAGCCGAAGGCGGCGCTCACTGAAGCGTGGGAAGTCGACACCGACGACACCGAAGGCTATTTGTTTCGCCCCCAGGCCGAAGGCGACGCCGTCGTGGCCGCGGCGGGCGAACGCGTCGTGCGCATCGCGGTCGCGAACGGGGCCACGGTGTGGCGCAGTGACGTCGGCGTGAAGTTGTCGGCCGGCGCCGGCGTCGGCCAAGGTGTCGTACTGGCCGGCGGCGGCAAGGGCGAATTGCTGGCGCTCGATCTGGCCAGCGGCAAACCGCGCTGGAAAGTCGCATTGTCGAGCGAAGTGACGGGTCAACTGCTGACCGTGCCGGAGACGGCGATCGCCCGCACCGGCGACGGCCGGGTACAGGGTCTGTCGCTCGCCGACGGGACCCGCAAATGGGTCTATAGCCGCAATCTGCCGGTATTGAGCCTGCGCGGATCGGGCGGTATCACGCTGCGCGATGACGTGTTGTACGCCGGCTTTCCGGGTGGCAAGCTGGTCGCGCTCAACGCGGCCAACGGCGCGCAGTTATGGGAGGCGACCGTCGCGCTGCCGCGCGGCGCAACCGAGCTCGAACGCGTCGCCGACGTCATGGGCAACCCCGCGGTGGACGAGCGCCAGGTATGCGCGGTCGCCTACCAGGGACGAGTCGCCTGCTTTGACCGCCGCAACGGCTCGCTGCTGTGGGCGCGCGAGATCTCGAGCAACAGCGGCCTGGCGATGGACGAGCGCAACGTCTACGTGACCGACGACAAGGATGCGGTCACCGCATACGACAAGGCGAGCGGACGCGCGGGCTGGCGACAGGACAAGCTGGCGCGGCGTCAGCTCACCGCCCCGCTCGCGCTCGGCGCCTGGGTGGTCGTCGCCGACGCAGAAGGCTACGTGCACGTGCTCTCGGCCGACGACGGCAGCTTCGTTGCGCGTGCCGAGATCGACGGCCCCGCGCGCACGGCTCCGGTCGACATCGGCCCCGGCTTCGCGGTGCAGACCACCGAAGGCAGGGTCGTCGCCTTCAGGCTCCAATAGCGGATTCACACTGGCCGCCGGCGCGCCGGCCGGCATGCCACAAGGACAGCCATGCTTCCCACTCTGGTTCTTGTCGGACGTCCAAACGTCGGCAAGTCCACGCTCTTCAACCGCCTGACCGGCACCCGCGACGCGCTCGTCCACGACCTGCCGGGGATGACCCGCGACCGCCACTACGGCCGCGGCCGTCTCGGCGACAAACCCTATCTCGTCGTCGACACCGGGGGCCTCGAACCTGTGGCCAAGGACGGCATCATGGCCGAGATGGCGCGGCAGACCCTACAGGCCATCGACGAGGCGGATGCAATCATCTTCATGGTCGACGCGCGCGCCGGTGTCACCCCGCAGGACAAGGTCATCGCCGACCGGCTGCGCCGAGCGACGTCTCCGGTATTGCTCGCGGTCAACAAGGCCGAAGGCATGAACCGCGCGGTCGTGACCGCCGAATTCCATGAATTGGGCTTGGGTGAACCGCTCGCGATCTCGGGCGCGCACGGCGACGGCATCGCCGACCTCGTGGCCGAGGCGCTCGCGCCCTTCCCCGAAGAGGAGGAGGCAAGCGACGATTTCGGCGTGCCCAAGGTCGCGCTGGGCGGCCGCCCGTACGTGCGCAAGTCGACGCTGGTCCACGCGCTGGTCGGCGCGGAGCGCGTAATCGCCTTCGACCAGCCGGGAACGACGCGCGATTCGATTTACGTCGAGTTCGAACGCGGCGGCAAGCCCTACGTCCTGATCGATACCGCCGGCGTGCGCCGCCGCGGAAAGGTGTTCGAGACCGTGGAGAAATTCTCGGTCATCAAGACCTTGCAGGCGATCGAGGACGCCAACGTCGTGGTGCTCGTGCTCGACGCGCGCGAGAACATTTCCGAGCAGGACGCGCATCTCGCGGGCTTCGTGCTCGAAACCGGGCGGGCGCTGGTCGTCGCGGTCAACAAGTGGGACGGGCTGTCGGCCGAGCAGCGCGACGACATCAAGCGCGACATCGCGCGCAAGCTCGCCTTCCTCGATTTCGCGCGCTTCAATTACATTTCCGCGCTCAAGGCAAAGGGGCTCGAGAACCTGCTCAAGGACATCGAGGCTGCGCACGCGGCTGCGTTCATCAAGATGTCGACGCCCAAGCTCACGCGCGTGCTCGAAATGGCGGTCGAACAGCACGCGCCGCCGAAGAACGGGCTATTCCGCCCGAAGCCTCGCTACGCCCACCAGGGCGGCAAAAACCCGCCTGTCATCGTACTGCACGGCAACGCGCTCGAAGGGCTGCGCGACGACTACAAGCGTTATCTCGAAAGCAGCTTCCGCAAGGCCTTCGATCTGCAGGGCACGCCGCTCAGGATCCAGATCAAGGAGGACGCGGGCAAGAATCCGTTCGAAGGCAAGAAGCGTGCGCCGCTTACTGAAAGCGAGGCGACGCGGATGCGCCGCAAGAAACGCGTGCGGCGCAAGGTCTACGGCGCCGACTGAACGCCGTCAGCGGCTGACAGGACCCGGCCGTGCTCAGTCGAGCCAGCGCACCAGGTAAAACAGCCGGAACCCTTCGGACGAGCGCGACGGCCCGCTCGCGATTGCGGCGTGGCGGTTTTTCGCCGGGTCGGCGTGCGCCAGGGCCTCGTCTTCGCTGGCATAGATCTCGACGACACCTTCGGGGAAACGCTTGCGGTTCTTGCCCGAAGGCGAATAGATCACCACCGCCGAAGTCCCCACGAGCTTGGCTTCGACATCGGAAAACAGGCTGGTGGCTTGCGGCATTCGGCGGTCTCGAGAGGGTGCGTCGTCGAATAGGATGCGTTAGTGCGTCTTCTTCGGGATGCTGCTGATCTTGACTGCGTGGCTGGTCGGCGTCTCGTCCGTGAAATGGGGACGCTCGTCGAGCGTGCGGCCGGTGAGTCGCGCCAGCTCGGTTTCACGACTCGAGATCACCACCAGACAATCCTTGATCCCGAGGACCGTCGCTTCCGACAGGGGACTCGGGTTGCCGTCGCGCGGTGCGGTGTCGCGCACGATCGATGTTAGGGTCTTGCGCATCATGCGCATGAGGCGCTGTTCGTCATGCAGGGCTTTTTCGTCCATGGGGGTACTCCGGGAATACGGCGGTGAACTGGCATTGTCGGCGCGGCAGCGCAGCCCGTCAACGCAAGCCCTCTATCGCTACGGGGATAAAAGGGCCGATTGGGGGCATAAGCAGAATGAACCGCGAGCCGGCGGCGCCTGTTTTATGCTTGCCACTGAAGGAGAAGCACATGTCAGACGCACGCACCCCCGACACCAACGAAGTTCGCGAGATCCGCATCAACCCGATCGTGCCGGGCGAATCGGTACTCGTCGCCACGGCGCGCAGCATGCGGCCGAAAAAAGCCGAAGAGCTCGCGCCGCGCGACACGCGCAAGCACGTCGAAACCTGCCCGTTCTGCCGCGGCAACGAGCACAAGACGCCGCCGGCGATCCTGACCTGGCCCGACGCCGGTGACTGGCAAATCCGCATGGTCGAGAATCTCTACCCGGTACTCGGAGACGACCGCGCACAGGCCGGATTCACTTTCGGCCTGCAGCAGACGATCGACGGCTACGGCCGGCACGAGGTCATCATCGACCATGCCGAGCACGGCATCGCAGTTCAGGACATGGCCGAAACGCATCTCGCCGCGCTGTTCGGCGTCTATCAGACCCGCATGCGGCAACTCTTCGACTCCGACGAGCGCCTGAAATATGTGCTCGTCTTCAAGAATTTCGGACCCGCGGCGGGCGCGTCGATCCCGCATACCCACAGCCAGGTCATCGCGATGCCGGTCGTGCCCGAAAACGTCGACGCCGAGGTCAGGAACAGCGCGGCCTACTACGAGAAGCATCATCACTGCATCTTCTGTGCGCTCATCGATGAGGCGCTGACCTTCGAAGCGACGATCTACGACCGCAACTCCGGTGCGGTGCGGCGCAAGATCAACGTTGGCCAGTACGTCGTCGAGCGCGGCGAGAAATTCATCGCAATCAAGCCGTTCGCCAGCCGTTACGAATGGGAAGTGCATATCCTGCCCTTGGCCCACCAGGCGGATTTTCTCGACATTCGGAGCGAGGACCTCGCCGACCTCGCGCGCGTCATGAAACGCACGATGGCGCGGCTCGACGCGGTCATCGGCGGCGCGCAGTACAACTTCTTCCTGCACTCGGTTCCCCACGACGCCCAACAGGCGGCGCACGGGCCGAGCTACCACTGGCATCTCGAAATCTGCCCGCGCACCTCGATCCCGACGGGCTTCGAGCTGGGTTCGGGGCTTTTCGTGAATACGATCAATCCCGAGGAGGCGGCCGAACGCCTGCGCTGCGTCGAACTGCCGACCAGCTGACCCGGTCCGGCGGGCGAAAGCCGGCCCCGCATTGCCCGCCGGCGTCGAGGGCGTTGCAGGCCGACGCCGGCGACTTGAACTAGAATGGGAGCCGCCCCCGAATTCGACCCGCGTGGCAGCTCGATGAATGCCCAGTCTGCGCTTTTCCTTCCCCTCTTCCGCCTTGTTTCGTGCGCGGCGCGCGTGCCCCGCCCACATGTCCTGCACGATGTGCCGCGGCGAAGACGCCGCGTCGCGCCGTCGGGCGTGAGTTGCGCATGAACTTCCCAGCGCGGCCGCCCGCACGGAGGCTTGGCCTTGTTTGACCGACATCAAGGCGGGGAGCGCGTCGTCCTCGCAGCCGTCGACCTGGGCGACCCCGACTTCGCGGAAAGCACGGCGGAACTGCGGCTGCTCGCGCGCGGCGCGGGCCTCGACATCCGCGGCGAAGTGCAGGGTAGGCGCAACCGCCCGGACGCCGCGCTCTTCGTCGGAAGTGGCAAGGCCGATGAGATCGCAGCGCTGGTCGCCGCGACCGATGCCGAAGTCGTCATCTTCAATCATGAACTTTCCCCGGCCCAGGAACGCAATCTTGAACGTCGCCTGCACTGCCGGGTCATCGATCGTGTGAGCCTGATCCTCGATATCTTCGCGCACCGCGCACGCAGCGCCGAGGGCAAGCTGCAGGTCGAACTCGCTCAACTGCAGCACCTGTCGACGCGTCTGGTGCGCGGCTGGACCCACCTCGAACGGCAGCGCGGCGGCGTGGGGATGCGCGGGCCGGGCGAAAAGCAATTGGAGACCGACCGCCGCCTGATCGGCATTCGGGTCAAGGCCTTGCGCGAGCGGCTCGCCAAGCTCGGCAAGCAGCGCCGCACCCAGCGTCGCTCGCGCAACCGCCACCGCGTGCTGTCGGTGGCGCTCGTGGGCTATACCAACGCCGGAAAATCCACGCTCTTCAACGCCTTGACCCGCGCCGGGACCTACGCCGCGGACCAGTTGTTCGCCACGCTCGACACCACGACGCGAAAGATCTTCCTGCCGCGTCTGGCCGAAGCCGCCGGCGGCGAGCCGGCCAGCGGCGAAGTCGTGCTCTCCGACACCGTCGGCTTCATCACCCGTCTGCCGCACGACCTCGTGGCGGCCTTTCGCGCGACGCTGGAAGCGACTGCCGAAGCCGATCTTCTGCTGCACGTGATCGACGCTTCGAGTCCGGTCCGGGAGCGCCAGATCGAGGCGGTCGATCAGGTCCTGCGCGAGATTGGCGCCGACGCGGTGCCGCAGCTCAAGGTCTACAACAAGCTCGATCTGACGGCTGCCGCGCCGGGAGTCGGGCGCGACGAATATGGTAGACTGCTGAGCGTTTATGTCTCCGCGCAAACCGGCGCGGGGCTTGAACTTTTACGTGATGCGCTGTCAGAAGCCCTGCTCGCGGCCCGTGACAGCGGCGCATCGGACGAAACGCCTTCCCCATCCACAGTTCACTCTGCATAACAATATATGGCCTGGAACGACCCTCAATGGGGCAACAAGGGGAACCGCAACAACAGCGGCCCCCCCGACCTGGACGAGCTTTGGCGGCGCTTCAATCAGCGCCTCGGCGGCATGTTCGGCAACCGCTCGCCGCGCGGCGGCGGGGGCGAGGGCCTGCCATCCGGCATGCCCGGCGGCGGGAACCTGGTCGGGCTGCTCGCCGGCGCGCTGGTGCTGATTTGGGTTGCAAGCGGGTTCTACATCGTCGACACCGGTCAACGTGGGGTCGTGTTGCGCTTCGGCAAATACGTCGAGACGACGGACCCCGGCCCGCGCTGGCATCTTCCGTGGCCGATCGAGTCGCGCGAAATGGTCAACGTCGACCAGGTGCGCACGGTCGAAATCGGCTACCGCAACAACGTCAGAAGCAAGGTACTCAAAGAGTCGCTGATGCTGACCGACGACGAGAACATCATCGACCTGCAGTTCGCGGTCCAGTACATCCTCAAGGATCCGCAAGACTTCTTGTTCGTCAACCGCGCCCCCGAAGACACGGTGTTGCAGGTCGCGGAAACCGCGATGCGCGAGATCGTCGGCAAGAACAAAATGGACTACGTGCTGTACGAAGGGCGTGCGGACATCGCCGCGCGCGCCAAGGCGCTGATGCAGCAGATACTCGACCGCTACAAGACCGGTATCAGCATCAGCCAGGTCACGCTGCAGAACATCCAGCCTCCGGAGCAGGTGCAGGCTGCTTTCGACGACGCCGTGAAAGCGGGTCAGGATCGGGAGCGGCTGAAGAACGAGGCCGAGGCCTACGCGAACGACGTGGTCCCGCGCGCACGCGGCCTCGCGTCGCGCCTCAAGGAGGAAGCCGAAGGCTACAAGCTCGCGGTCATCGCCAACGCCCAGGGCGAGGCTAGCCGCTTCGCGCAGATCCTCGACGAATATCAGAAGGCACCCCAGGTGACGCGGCAACGGATCTACCTCGACACCATGCAGACCGTGATGACCAATACCAGCAAAGTGCTCGTCGACCAGAAGGGTGGAAACAGCCTGTTGTATCTGCCGCTCGACAAACTGCAGCAGATCGTCGGCCAGCCCGGCGCTGCCCTTCCCGAGGCCTTGACGCAGCCGTCGGCGGTGACCCCCTCGACGCCCGGCGACACGCGCGCGCGCGAAACCTTGCGCGGGCGTGATCGGGAGGAGCGGCCATGAGCAAGAATATCGGTTCCGTGCTGATCGCCCTGGTCGTTCTCCTCGTGATCCTGAGCGGCAGCATGTTCACGGTCGATCAGCGGCAGAACGCGCTGGTGTTCCAGCTCGGTGAAGTCGTATCGGTGAAGAAGACGCCCGGGCTCTATTTCAAGTTGCCGCTGGTGCAGAACGTGCGCTACTTCGATACGCGCATCCTGACGCTCGATTCGGCCGATCCCGAACGCTTCATCACCTCGGAGAAGAAAAACGTCCTGGTGGACTCCTTCATCAAGTGGCGCGTCTTCGATGCGAAGCAGTTTTACGTGTCGGTCGGCGGCGACGAGATGCGGGCGCAGATCCGCCTCAATCAGACGGTCAACGACGGGCTGCGCGCCGAGTTCGGTAAGCGCACGGTCAACGAGGTCGTGTCGGGGCGGCGCGAGGAGATCATGAGCATCATCCGCGCGAAGGCCGATACGGACGCACGCAAGATCGGCGTGCAGGTGGTGGACGTGCGTATCAAGCGCGTCGACCTGCCGGAGAGCGTTTCGGAAAACGTCTATCGCCGAATGGAGGCCGAGCGCAAGCAGGTCGCCAACGAACTGCGTTCGACCGGTGCGGCCGAAGCCGAAAAGATCAAGGCCGACGCGGACAAGCAGAAAGACGTGATCGTTGCCGAAGCGTATCGGGACGCGCAGCGCGTCAAAGGTGAAGGCGATGCCAGGGCAGCCTCGGTCTATGCGGCGGCCTACGGCAGGAACCCCGAGTTCTATGCGTTCTATCGCAGCATGCAGGCCTATCGCGACAGCTTCAAGAACAAGAGCGACGTGATGGTGCTCGATCCCAGCGCCGACTTCTTCAAGTACATGAAGAACCCGCGGGCGTCCGGCGCGCAGTGAGCGGGGTCGACTGGCTGACGGTCGTCGGCCTGTTGCTTCTGCTCGAAGGCCTCCTGCCGCTCGCCGCGCCGGCGCTCTGGCGCGATGGTTTCAGCAGGATGCTGGCGTTGCGTGACGGCCAGCTGCGTTTCATCGGAGCCACCTCGATGCTGGGTGGCGTTTTTTTGTTGATGTTGTCGAACTGAAATGACTGCCTGGTTGCTGCCCGAAAACGTCGAGGACGTGCTGCCGCCGCGGGCCTGGCGCCTCGAAGCGATGCGCCGCGCGCTGCTCGACCTGTTCCGCGAGCGCGGCTATCAGCTCGTGATCCCGCCGCTCATCGAATACGTCGAATCGCTGCTCACCGGCGTCGGCGCCGACCTCGACC